>SLRP01000182.1 GCA_007130845.1 Kiritimatiellia bacterium
CAGGGAACGAAACGTCAAGCGCGTCGAAATAACCCTTCATGTGGGACTTGGGACGTTCCGGCCGGTTATGGTCGATCATGTGGAGGATCACCGGATGGAATCGGAACGCTATAATATCACTCAGCAGGTGGCCTCGGAAATACAACTCGCGCGGAAGGAAGGCGGCAGAATAGTCGCCGTTGGCAGCACGACCGTAAGAGTGCTTGAGACAGTTGCACTTGAGCATCAGGGAAGGATTGAACCAGACTCCGGACGCACATCACTATTCATTTATCCCGGTTTCGATTTCCACGCTGTCGATGTCATGTTCACGAACTTTCACCTGCCCCGCTCCAGCCTGTTGATGATGGTATCGGCTTTCGCAGGCCGGGACCTGATACTCAAGGCGTATGATGAAGCGGCGCGTGAAGGTTACCGGTTTTACAGCTATGGCGATTGCATGCTGATTGTCTGAAACCCTAGTCAGGAGTCTTCAAGGGCTTTGCCATGACTGCGTAAATAATGATTCATGTCTATGACTGTCTTGTACAGGCCGGCATCGAGCCGGGAAAACGATTGGATGCTGTTGATGATAATTAATATCTGGTAGGATGCACCGGGACTCAGGAAGATTGTAATTTGAACATCTTGAAAACAGGCAGCTTCCAACAGGCGCAAATGCGATTTTTATGAAGTACGCAACATGGTTTTCAATCACGTTTATCGCTATTCTGGTTGTTCGTTTGCCATTCATGCACGTGCATTACATTCCGCATTATGTTCCGTTTGAGCCATGGGTAGCGATTATACCTCTCGCCGGATTGTTATGGGGTATGGCAGGCGCCCTGTCATGTGCAACGGCCGTGCTGGCAGGTGACGCCATGGCGGGTATGTGGGGTTCGATGTCAATCTACAGGGCGCTTGCCTCTTTACTTCTAGCGCTCAACGCAAGGCATTTATCTTCCTGTTTCGGGGGAATATTCATGAAACCTGATATTCAACTGTCATTCGCCGATGCACTTCGCTTCATACTGATTTCCGTGCCGGGATGTTTCGCGGCAGCGGCGTGCGTAGGTCTTGGCGCAGAATGGCATCGCCTGTATCCCTTTCCGTATGTTGCTACGATAACGCTGATGAATCATCTGGTATTTCTTACGGTTTTCGGTGTCGTCCTGATCAAGGTCGTTGTTCCAAGAACGGTGCTGTTTCTCGGAATGCTGCCTGTGACCGGTCAAGCCGACGGGCCTGGTTCGGGGAATATCATCTTGATTATCGGTGCGGCAGGCTCGTATTTCGGCGGGCTGATGATATCCCGTGCCTATGACATGAATGCCTTCACGCCGGTCGTAATTGGAACTTACGGCGGCGGATGGGTTGTGACCGTGGTGGCTCTTTTCATTCTAATTCATATCGCGATCCTGTTCGGAGCCCTGAGATGGGTATTGCGCTTGCGCGCAAGAGACAACCCTCGCTGAGACTCATAGTTTCTTCCTGATTTAACCACGAAAGCATCTACTTCTAATAATAAGGGATAACCCTATCTTAATAATAGTGGACACCCTTATCTGATATATTGTGGACATTATACTCCAATATATAATAATTGCGGATAGTCAGTTGCGTTACTAACAGTGTTTACAGCTGCCCGTAGCGCGGGAAATTGAAGTACTACAACCTAACAGGAGGGAGACCATGAGACGGAATGAACGATTGATCGGTAGATCGCGAATGCGCAATCAATTTGCATTGGCGGCATTGGCGGCAATTTTGTTTTCCGGAGTACACGCGCACGCGGATTCCGAACAATTCGGTTATACCGAAGAACGCGATCTATTGACGGTGAAGGTAGGAGAAACCGATCATATAAGGGTCTACATGGGACTCAAGACAGTAGGACGCCTGCAGGGATTCGATCAGCGGCGTGTCTCCATTCCTCAGCGTCCGGGCGAGGATGGCGAGCCGGTACCCCCGTTGACACCCGGCAGTCTGGAGACAGGCGCGCAATATCCTTTTGGAAGCATGGACTTCAAGGCGGAGTTTCTGGACGCGAAGATTCTTACTTATTGGGAGTTTTTCATTGCCAGCCGTCCGCATGCCAGCGAGATGCAGGGAAGCCAGGGATATATTCTTTTCCGGGGTCTGCCCGGCGGACAGATGGACGGTTTCTTTGATTTTGTTGAAGTCAAGGCCGGTCAGTTCGAGGTCAACTTCGGCGACCATATATATCGCCGGTCCAGCAATTCCCGCGTTCAGCAGAATGCCTTGATCGGAAATGCGGTTGTAGATCCCCGAGCAACGGAAACAGGATTTGAATTCAGGACACGCCGCGGTCCGGTGAGGGCATCATTTGGAATTACGGATGGCAGTGAAAGCGAGGATTTCAGCCGCGGCCGCGGCGTTGGCTACAACGCCAAGCTATGGGGAAACCCTCTGGATAATATGCGGGTTTCTCTCTCCGGATATTATGTCGATCATTCCAGCAACCCGTCAGGGCGTGAAAGCTCGCAAAGCAACATGCACCGCACTCTGCGTGACGGCGGTCCCTATGGCGGCATTCTTGATGACGGAGGAGCTCCAGGACAGGTTTTCATAGGCGCCGGCCAGAAGCTGGGCGCCGGACAGTTCGACGTCACAACCAGTTTGGGCGCCCTTGAGCTGTATGCGAACGTCGGCTACGCGGAAGACAGCAATATCAATGGCAGCGCGGAGGGCTCACCAAGAGAAGCATATTGGTATTACACGGCGGAAGGCGTCTATGACATAACCGACCGGATTTACGGGGCATTGCGCTACAGCGGTGCAATGGCGGATTCCGTTGGCGGCGAATCTTCTGACGGTTATGTGAACCGGTATCAGGCGGGAATTGGCTATCGCATAACGGATTTCATTCTGGCAAAAGCCGAATACGTCCATCAGGAATACAGGAGTTTTGATGACGGCCAGCGGGTAAGCGGCGTGGATGCAGGGAAGAATCCATCATTCGACGGATTCCTGATAGAGGTTTCCCTGGCGTTTTGAATACGTTGTGGATCATGGATCGGCGCGGATACTACCGCGCCGATCCAGCGAATCAAATCCTGCTGATGATAAAGTTAAGAGAGAGTTATGAACACATTCAAGACACCAATGATGCGCGTTATCGTTGTTACGGCATGCCTCTCAAGCATGCTGACAGCAATTGCGGAAGCGGGCACCCGCTACGTAAATTCTCCCGAAGATTCCTTTGTCAGGGTTGAGGGGGATTCAACCCTGCACGGATGGGACGCTGAAAGTGACTCGTTCACAATTTCAGTGGATCCCGTGCATCCCTTTAAAGGACATGACCTGGCACCCGGCGATCGTTGGGAAGGATCCATGGAGTTTGAACTCCATGCGGATACATTGACCAGCGGCAGAAGAGGATTGGACAGACAAATGCATGCGTCACTCTTGGCGGATGAACATCCTGTGATCGATTTTACACTGTTGAGTGCCGAAATACAGGAAACAAAAGATGACGCAATGGTGCTAATGATAGAGGGTGATATGACCTGCGCAGGGGTTACGCGCACTAAGCAAATTGACGTTACGATTTCCCTGGAAGAGGATGCTCTGATCATGTCCGGGCGTAAGGAAATGAAAATGTCGGACTTTGACATAGATCCGCCCAGGGCCATGCTCGGCGCAATCCGGGCTGCGGATGAAATTGAAGTGTCATTTCATTTTGTTCTGAAACCTGAGTAAGGAAGCCATCATGATCTTTGGGTCAGGATTGTTACCGCAATGCGTTTGCAGCAGTACGCATAAATGGTTCACAGTGCTTGCCCTACTATTCTTTGCAGGCACAATGCCGGCGGCTGAACCTCCAATTAGGCTTGACGGGGGAATCGTTGAGCTTGAAGGCGACGCAACTCTGCATGGCTGGCATTGTGAAAGCGCGGGCGCTTACGTGCGCATAGATCCAGGTTTTGAACTTGAGCCGGTCTATGCCTATCTTCGCGAATTGCTGCAGTCTCCGCCTGATGATCTGGAAGAAATACTCGAGAAGATAAGACGGTTCCAGGCACAGGGAGTCAGTGTGGAGATACGCACTCCCGTAGCATCGCTTGACTGCGGGAGTCGCGGGCTGGAACGCGATCTCGCAAGAGCTGTAAGAGCGGAAAAACATCCCGTAATCCACTTCGAATTTCTGCACCTCGAAGATATGTCTATCCGGAATAACCCCGCCGTTCATGTGCTTACACTTCATACCAAAGGTGGGCTGACACTTGCGGGAAACCATAGGCGGATTGACATGGACGTAAACATGTCGCTGCTGGATGATGGCAGCATCCATATGAGCATGGAACGGGATTTGTTGATGACCGACTATGGCGTCAAACCTCCGACGGCCCTCTTCGGATTGATACGGGCACGTGATCGATTCAGTTTCGCTTATGAATGGACGGTTAAACCCGAATGACGGGGAGATCTTGATGTATTCAATGCGGAATTGCCGTTACGGGTTAAATCCCGGCCCCTTCGGAAATGCCGCCGGCGGTTTCAGCTGAATCGGCGCTGCATTGTCTGCTGAATGCTGCCATGTCGCTCAGGGTCCATCGGGAAAGCTCGCATTCAATTTCCGGAGCGGTTTTTTCCCAGAACGGATGTGTTGGACAGCTTGAAAGGCTTGCACAAAAAACCTTTCCAAGAAGACAGGATCCCACGACATCTTCACCATCGATGGCCTTTCCTATGTCCAATACCGTTATGTCTGCCGGTGACCGCCTCAGTTGTACGCCGCCCTTGTAACCTCGTTTGGAGTTGACTATTTCCGCCACTGCCAGACGCCGCGTTATTTTTGCAAGATAGGGAGCGGGAACCCCTGCATTAAGGGAAATATCCTTAATTAGCATCGGTTCGCCATTGTTTTCCGCAAGACAAACCAAAGCCTTGATGGCATATCCGGTAGTTGTTGAAAGTGAAAGCATGTTACATGACCTGAATCTAATTTGAGTATAGTGTACACCCTGATCCATATTCTTGCAGATCAGGGTGTGCTCTATTTACGGGATAAGGCGATCCCTTATATGGTCCCTTGTTGCAGCTGATTCAATTGGACAGCCATCACCGCAACCTGCGCCACGGCACAACAGCCCTTTCCCCGTCGAATTCAACAGCCTCTGCCTGAATCCCGTAAGCGCTCCCCAGATTCTCGGGCTTGAGCACCTCTTCCGGAGAACCGCATGAGATGATACGACCGTTGTCCAGCAGTAGCAGGCGGTCGAAAAACCGGGATGCCAGCGCGAGATCGTGAAGGACGACAACGATTGTCATTCCGTTGGATCTTACATGTTCACGAAACAATTCCATCAATTGAAGTTGATGATATGGGTCAAGCCCGCTCGATGGCTCGTCCGCAAGGAGCAGTACTGGATCGCTAGCCAGCGCGCGGGCCAGAAGCACACGCACCCGTTCACCTGCGGAAAGCTCTGTTACCGGACGGCCTTTAAGTCCTGCGACATCAACCGACTCCATGGCCCTGTCCACAGATTCAATATCCCCGGCTGCCGGCCCCCCCCAGGCAGTAAGGTAGGGAAGGCGACCAAGCATCACTACGCGCTCCACACTCATCGGCCACAAGCATTCAGCGTTCTGCGGCAGATAGGATATTTTCCTGGCAAGCATTTGCGGTGTATACGTTTCGATCCTGTTTCCCTGGAAAAAAATGTTACCGGAATCCCGCGGCAGAAGCCCCAGCATTCCCCTGAAACAGGTTGATTTTCCGGATCCGTTTGATCCTATAATTCCGAACAGCTCTCCTTTCACAAAGGCCGCGTCGATCGCGTCAAGCACCTTGCGTTCCCCAAGGGTTATCCCCATCCCCCGGACCTCGAAAAGATTTTCTCCGGGATGACTGTCCTGTTGATTTATCTTCATAAGCCTGTCAGTAGCCGGATCATTGATACAGCCTCCTCATTCTGAATATCAGCCAGAAAAAGAAAGGCGCTCCGAGCAGGGCGGTCAATACCCCCACCTTGAGTTCCTGTTCCACGGGTAACAGGCGGACAAGTATGTCCGCCCATAGCAAGAGAAGCGCGCCCCCCAGCGCTGACGCAACCAGCAGTCGGGCGGGATCGTGTTTTACCAGCGGGCGAAGAAGGTGCGGTACGACAAGGCCGACGAATCCAATGGATCCGGCTACAGCCGTTGCGGGGCCTACCATCATGGCGCATCCCAGTATCAGGCTCCACCTGAGCCGTGCCATTGAAATGCCGAGGCTTGCGGCGGTGTCTTCACCCAGGGTAAGAGCCTGCAACCCGCGGCCACAGGTAAGAACAAGAACAAAACCCATTGCCATGAAGGGTGTTGCGAATCCGATGTGTGTCCAGCTTCTATCGGCCACGGAGCCCAGGAGCCAGAATATGATTTCCCGGGCCGCATAGGCGCTGGGTGAGAAATTCAGCACAAGAGAAGTCAAGGCTCCGGCCAGCGCTGAAACGGCCACTCCGGCCAGAATGAGTGTTTGTATGCTCCTTACCCGCGCGGCCAGCCATGCGATGACAAATGTTGCCAGAGCGGCGCCGGCAAGCCCGCCCGCGGGAATGCCTATCCCAAACCCGGATCCCTCCATGAAGCCCGTGTAAAGCACCAGAACCGCTCCAAGAGCCGCGCCGGAATTGATGCCCAGAAGTCCGGAATCGGCAAGCGGATTGCGTGTATACCCCTGCAGGGCTGCTCCCGATAATCCCAGACAGCTTCCCACCAGCAAGGCCAGTAATGTCCGCGGCATTCTGAGTTCCCGCACGGCTATGCCCATGGGTTCATCCAATATCCATATCCACCGGAAGACATCGGCGGGGGAAAGAAATACGGTTCCCACGCACAGGGATATAAGCGCGGTGACAACAACTGCAATGGAAAGAACCAGGGGGGTTGCAAACCTTTCGAGGCCGTCCCTGTAGGCACCAGTCATGGCTTCTTCTCCCGTGGTTCCGACAGGATTTCATCTGTCTTATTCCAAAGATGCTCTGCCGTGCGGGCGGTAAGATTGTTTCCGGTCAGCGTCCAACCAAGCGGGATGTCCACAATATGCATTCTCCCGGACAAACGCCTCAAGGCCCGGTGACGAAGCTCCATGGATCCAAGTGTGGGATGATCATCATAATAGGATAGAATTACAAGAAAGTCAGGAGGCGACAAAAGCAGTTTTTCGAGCGGCAATCCCGCTTCCCCCTGTATATTGAACGAAGCCGCATGATTCTCCAAACCGGCCGCCTCCAGTATGTGATGGGCCAGTGTCCCATCGCCCAGAGTATACCCGCCTTCTCCATATATCAGGGCGGTGGGCCGGGTTCCACGTCGCTCCGTTTCTGATTCAAGGCGGCTGATCCGCTCATCCATATCCGCGATCAGGGATTCGCCGAGCTCTTCGAGTCCGAGTTTCCCTGCAACCTTCCTGACAAGTCTTCGGCAGTCATCCAGGTTGCGGGACACCGGCAGAAGCACAACTTCTATGCCGCTTCTAATGAGTAATTCGATGGTGGCTGGATTCGTGTATTCACCCGCAAACACGATATCCGGCTCCAAGAGCAGTATCTCCTCGGTAGCCCCGGACGTGGATGTAAACTCATTCGCTCGATGGGCAAGCCGCGAGAGCTCAGGGTCGGAGGCCAGTTGCGACAATGCGAGTATATGCCCGGGGTCGGCCAGTTGCAGAAGAAGTTCATCGGCATCCAGGTTAATTGAAACTATGCGTTGGTATGGCGCATCATCCGCATGAATGGCTGATTGCGCGCCAAGAAACACCAGCACGGCAATCCTCTTGATAAGCGATGTATGGCGCACCGCTTTGAAAATATCATTGCAGTAAAACATTGAAGAAAGCTGGCGCATGATATCCCGAATATATGTCTCTTACGGCGTTTCGTGACTGATTAAAGACGGAAAAATCCGTTCGGGATGAGTGGGTGGACAGGAAGTCCTGCGCTTCCCCTCAAACCGCGAAGGAGAGATCACGTCCAAATGGATCCGCGTACGTTTTCTGGCTAACGGCCTGCGGCCGATTACAGTTGCGCGACAGCGCCCGATTCGCACGGGTCTTGCCGTACAGGCACAGATCCAATATAGCGGTATCCTGATCACTACCCCTGCTGGTGTCAAGAAGCCATTTGCAAACCGTATGCGGCTCCAACCAAACGTCCGGGCCGCGGACTTGATTCCCTTCCTTTTCCTGCGCGATCATCCGCCGACTTGACATGCGGAGTTCCATCTTCGCTTGATCTTTTTCCAACGCTTCTCACTAATCACACCCACCCCAAGATCAGTCGGGACACGACCCGCCCGCCCTTTCCCGGCCACAAAAACCTCATTGACATTCATAGTGATAGTGATCACTATTCACACGATTCGACCTGTTAAAGCATGGCAAGTCCCGTGTGAACCGGGCGCTGTCGCGCAACTGTAATCGGCCGCAGGCCGTTAGCCAGAAAACATGCGCAGGTCCTATTGACGTGGTATCTCCTTCGCGGCATGAGGGGAAACGCGGTGCTCATGGCCCTCGTTCTCCAAGTTGGGAGATCGGGGGTTTTTTAATTTCGCCCGTCTCCATTTCCGCAAGATGTATCGCGTCGTAACCGTAACGTAATTCCTCCGCAAGAGAGGAGAAAGTGAGTTGTATTGATGAAGAGCAGGATACCACATGCGATTGTCGCGGGTTTATCCATTTGTCTTACGGCATCGTCCGTAATGTCTCAACATGACGATGCCGGTCAGGCGGAACACGACGTGCATCAGATTACCGTCACTGCCACACGGCTGGAAATGCCTTCCGACCGGGTAGGAAGTTCAATAACCACCATAACCGCGGATGACCTGGAGCGTACAAGGGTTCGCGACGTTCAGGATGCCCTTCGAATGGCGCCGGGTGTAGCGGTCGCACGCAGCGGCGGACCGGGCCAGACTTCCAGCGTCTTCGTGCGCGGAGCGCCGGGAGGCTTTACACAGGTGCTGGTTGACGGTGTAAAGGTCAATGATCCCTCGGGAATCGGCACGGCATTTGATTTCGGTAATTTCAACGTGGACAACATTGAGCGCATCGAGGTCCTGCGCGGGCCTCAAAGCACTCTTTATGGATCCGACGCCATGGCAGGCGTGATCAATATAATCACAAGGAAAGGGGAAGGAGAACCTTCGTCGTTCGTGGATGTAGAGGCGGGATCATACGAGACATGGAAAGTAACGGCCGGTTCAAGCGGCGATATCGACCGCTTCGATTACTCGGTAACACTTTCTCATTTCGACACGGGCGGGATTCCTGCCACCGATCAATTCGATGAGCGCGACGGCTACCGGAACAATACATTGTCCAGCCGGGTTGGATATCAATTTACCGACGAAGTCTCCCTGTCCCTGATAACCCGGTACAGCGATTCCGACATAAGTTTTGACGCGTTTGACGCCTTTGGGATGCCGACGGATGAGGGGAGGATAGAAAAAGAGGAATTGTTTCTGCGGGCAGAAACGGATTTGACCCTTATGGATGGCTTTTGGTCGCAAAAACTCGGTGTGGGGCATGCCCGACACCGTCGGGACTTCCTGGAACAGCCCGGACAACCCGACGATTTTTTCGAAGGCGATGTAACCACAGCTGACTGGCAGCACAACCTTTACTGGAGCGAGATGCATACCTTCACTCTTGGCGCGGATTGGGAGCGCAACAAGATTGAAACCCGCACAATTGATTCTGAGGATATGCATACCCTGGGCTTCTTCGCTCAGGACCATATCAGCGTGGCCGACCGTTGGTTTACAACTCTCGGAGCACGCCTGGACGACAATAACCGGTTTGGTTCTGAAACCACATACCGCGCCGCGAGTGCCTATCATCTCCTTGAAACAGGTACCAAGTTCAAGGCATCCTACGGCACCGGTTTCAAGGCGCCCAGCCTGTTTGAGATGTTTGCTGATGACGCGTTCGCTGCAGGAAATCCCGACCTGGATCCGCAGACGAGCCGCGGCTGGGATGCCGGGATCGAGCAGGCCGTAATTGGTGAGCACCTATCCGTAGGCGCTACTTACTTCGATATCAAGTACGATGACCTGATCGCGTGGGTTCCGGGCCCGGATATGATGTCGCCCGGAACGTTTCGCAACATCAATTCAGCCAGATCAAAAGGGGTTGAGACCTTCATAGCCTCCCGCCCGGCTGAGTTTATTTCCGCCCGGCTGGACTATACCTATCTGGACAATTCGGACGATGCAGACGGCTCCTTCGAATTCCGAAGGCCCTCGGACCTGTTCGCCGCCCGGGTGGATATCATGCCCATGGACAGATTGTCTGTGACTCTGCATGGTCAATACGTGGGAAGCCGCACGGACTTCGGCGACGAAAGGCTGGACGCTTATACGCTGGTGCATCTTGCCGCGTCTTATGAGGTATCGCGTGCGTTGACCGTGTACGGCCGGGTAGAAAATCTGTTTGATGAAGATTACGTTGAAGTAGCAGGATTCCGCACCCCCGGGATTGCGGGCTACGCGGGTGTAAGGGCAACATTCTAAGTCGGAATTGCGCAGGCTGGGGCTTTTGCCCGGCCTGCGCAAGGCCGCAGCCTGTTACTTGCTTCCTTTAATGGAGTAGATGAATGCATGAGATCATGACAAGAGGCGGACCGCTGATGTGGCCGCTACTGGCTTGTTCCATCATTGCGCTCACCATCATTGTCGAACGCATGATCTTCTGGATAAGAGCCGCCCGAAAACGCGACGAGGCGTTGATATGCAGCGTGTTCGATCTTACCGAGGCGGGCGATTTCGAGAATGCCGTAGCCCTCGGTAATCGGTCGGACTCCATGGCCGTGCGAGTGCTGGTTGCCGGACTGACACACCGGAAATACGGATTGGTGTTGAGTATGGAAGCCGCCGCCGTCAGCGAAATTGAATCAATGAAGCGGGGTTTGAGTGTGCTGGACACCATAATAACAATGGCCCCGTTGCTCGGTATTCTAGGAACCGTCGCCGGTATTATCGAATCCTTTGATCTGCTGGGGGAGGCGGGAATAGAAAATCCCAGGGCGGTCACCGGCGGGATTGCCCAGGCTCTGTTGACAACCGCCGCAGGGCTTTCAGTGGCGATTGTCACCCTTATGCCGTACAACGCTTATGCAAGACGCGTCGAGAAGGTTTCCAAATACCTTGAAAAACTGACAACCCACTTTGAAGTGACCTATCAGAAAGGCCTGGGTAAAGAGGATGAAACTCAGCAGCGGCTATGAACATAGACGCGCTCGCATTGAGATGCTCCCGTTGATAGATGTGGTCTTCCTTCTGCTGGTCTTTTTCATATATGTAATGCTTTCTATGGTATTGCATCGCGGTATGGCGGTGAGCCTCCCCGAGGCGGACAGCTCTGTGACGGACACGCGTGAATATGTGGCCGTAACCATCAAGGATGACAACCGCTTGTTTGTAAATCAGGAGGAAACACCAATGGATGCCGTGGCTGCGCGGGTACTTGCATTACTCGAAACCGACGCGGATATTCCTGTATATGTGGAAGGCGATCAGAAATCTCATTTGGGCATTGCAATAGGTGTACTGGATCGTTTGCGAGGTGCAGGCATACGGGATGTTCACTTTTCCACCACGGAGAGCACTGAATGATCAGGAGGGATATAATCGCAGGACTTGTCGTTTCACTTATCCTGCATGGCATTATATGGGCTGGTACATCTTCGCAACACGCCGGTGTGGAATTAAAACAAGGCAGGGAGGCCGTTTTTCTGACCTTGCAGCCTTCAATGCCGGCGCATGAAGATTCGACCCCAATTCCGGATAAGGCGGATTCATCTGAAGTTGTGTCGGAACAGACATTGGAGGATGTTTTGCCCGAATCCTCGGAGGCGGAAGAGCCGGTTGCCTCCGCCGATTCCGGGACCGTACGGGAACAGGAGGAACTGCAGGACATTCCTGCGGAAACCATGGACGATTCCACCGAACCGGCACCCGAACAGAACGCCAGCCTTGCGGAACAGGGAGTAGAAACAGAAGCCTTTATTGCTGGATCCGTAAGCCCTGAATACCCATTTCTATCCAGACGAAGGGGAGAAGAAGGAAAAGTAACCCTTGAGGTTGAGGTAATGCCGGATGGCAGTCCTGGAGAGATCCGCTTGAAGGTTTCAAGCGGATACGAACGCCTTGACCGTTCCGCAAAGGATGCGATGAAAGAGGCTGGCTTTGAACCGGCCACACGGGCAGGTGTGCCGATCAGATCTACTCATAAATGGACGTTCACGTTTCGGCTTGAAGACTGATTGTAGAAATAGAACCTGATTTCCGAAATGGGATACCCATTCAGTCGATCGGGCTTTTGCAGTCGCTAAAGCGATGACGGACAAGACGGAGCAAGGGGAGTCGGTTAAGTGTAGCCGAGTAAGAGTGTCCGCGTAAGAGTGTTATTGACGGGGTACCGTCTTTGAGAGCGCCGTAAGCATGGCAGCTACGCGATGTTCGGAACGATGGACCACTAGCTTCTCATGCCCGAAAGGTACCGTCATACCCCCATTCCCCGTTCTTTACACTTAACCGGATACACTTAAACGGCTACCCTTACCCGACTCCGCTTCCCCCGCCTTCCGATATCCCCGCAGTCGAAACATCCGCTCATCCCTGTATACGAACAGGCTCCAATTATATCCATGAGACACCCAATAACGCGATCGTTCCGTTGCAAATCAACAAGTTATGACTCGATTTCGAGGGCACTCGAAACTCAGGATTGTAGAAATAGAAGATTAAAAACTCATACCAGCTGAAGAGGCTGCATCCGTACTATGGCCAATCAGTCCGTTAACAATCCGGACGTATCATGATCGCATTTCCATGACCAGACTGAGCATGCTTGCGAGTACTATCAGGGCCTTCACCGGAAACTATTCTGAAGCCTCAGGACACACCCTGTATCAACTGGCCGACAGAAGACATCCCGCGGATTTTCATTATTCAACAGGATCAACAGCGCTCGGATTGTTCCGGCATGGGAGACGATAAGTATATCTCCCTTTGCGCCGATGATATGGTCTTCCATGAAGTGTTCAACCCTCTGGATCAGATCCATGTACGATTCGCCGCCTGGACAGCGCACTTGCAGATAATCCGCAAACCACGTATTGCCCTCGGGAGAGGCCGCTATGGAATCCCAGCTTTTCATTTCCCACCGGCCGAAATTCAATTCCATCAATCGGTCATCATGGATCACATTCTGACCGCCGGCAAGAAATGCGGCCAGCAGCCGGCATCGCGAGGAGGGGCTGGAATAAATCGTATCAAAGCTCCTGTCGCCCAGTTCATCTGCAACCTTCCCCCTGTCCATGCAAAAGGAAGCCGGCAAGCCGACATCACTGTGACCGTAACAAATGCCCGGCTTGCACGAAGTCCGGGTGTGCCGCACCAGGAAGATCGTCATACGGCCGCACCCCGGCACAGAACGAATGCAAGATAAAAACCCATCTCCGAGAGTTGCTGCAAGGCGCCTAGCACATCGCCGGTATACCCTCCCAGACGTTTATGCACGTATTTCCGGAACATTGTGAATGTCAATGCCGACACGGCAAAGATAAATACTATGCACATCCACGGCAATACGGCCAAAGGAATCACACCTATAATAACAGCTGTCCATAATGTTGAAATAGAACTCCTTTTCCCGATTGGTTTGGCCTTGCTGTGGGTATCCGCCTGCACATATTGCGATGTGTAAATCAATATTACCGGAGACACACGGCTGAAGGAATGGGCTGCGATCATGACCAGAGGGATATGGCCGGGTTCAATGGAAATGAGCAGCAATAATTTGGCAGGAATTGCCGCCGCCAGACCCAGTGCGCCATATACGCCTATCCGGCTGTCCTTCATGATGTTCAGGATCTGATTCGGCGAATAACCGCCGCCGAATCCGTCACAGAAATCGGCAAACGCATCTTCATGAAAAGCACCGGTGAGGAGAATCATTATTATCAGGGCTGACAACACGGAAACATGCAGGGGCAGAAAGGCATGGAAGGCCGTGAACACCAATCCTCCCGCCATTCCCACTATGATCCCAACCAGAGGGAAATACCGTGTGCTTTTATTGAGATTATCCTCCGAGAACCCGGTGCTTGCCGGGACGGGTATCTGAGAATAGAACATCAACGCGGTAAAAAATAATCTTATTTCTTTATGCATGATTGGTGCAATGTTTCAGCAATCCCTGTCTGCAACACCTGCTTCGTCAAAGCTCGCCATTTCATTGAGAAAGCCCACTGCAGCCCTTATTACCGGAAATGCCACGGCCACGCCTGTTCCCTCACCCAGGCGCATGCCCATATCCATTACCGGTTTCACATGGAGATGCTTAAGCATGAGTCTGTGGCCGCTTTCATCCGATGCATGACAGAAAATAGTGTTATCCATGATTGACCCGTCCATATGATGCGCAGCGGCCAGTGCCGCCGTGGATATGAAGCCATCCACGAGTAATGTCAATTTTCGCGCCTTGGCCTCCAGCATGGCGCCTGTCATCATCGCGATTTCCAAACCGCCGAAGACTGCCATTATTTCCAATGGATCCGAGACGGAGTATTTATCTGCGGCCTGCTTCAATATATCCGTCTTATGTCTTACACCAGCATCATCAAGCCCGGTGCCCCTGCCAACGCATTTCTCCATTGGAAATCCTGTAAATTTATGCATCAGCAAAGCAGCGGATGAAGTGTTTCCGATGCCCATTTCCCCGAATCCCACCACATTACATCCGCCCCGCTCCACGTCGCCCAATACTTCACGTCCCTTGTCAAGGGCTCGAATACATGTTTCCGTGCTCATGGCAGGCTCTTTAAGGACGTTTCTGGTGCCATGTTCCACCTTGGCGTGGACCAGATCGAGTTCCTCAGGAAAATCGTAATCAACACCGGCATCCACCACCCGTATTTTCAAGCCGTTATGTCTGCAGAACACATTTATAGCCGCACCGCCCTCGAGAAAATTCATGACCATTTGCCCTGTCACCTCTCTTGGATAAGGACTTACTCCCTCTTCGGTCAATCCATGATCTCCGGCAAAAATCAGCACGGTGGGATATCTCAATTCAGGCGTGAGGGTCTGTTGAATCATGCCTATTTTAAAGGCAATATCTTCAAGCCTGCCCAGGGATCCGGGAGGCTTGGTCTTACGGTCGATTTTATTACGAAGCGAATCCTCTAATGCCGTCATTTTATTTTTACCGGGATTCCGGACACCATCAGGAATACGGAATCCGCCGTTTCGGCGATGTGTCGGTTCATTAATCCCTGGAGGTCGGCAAATTTCCTTCCAGATTCATTTTCAGGGTGAACGCCCATTCCGAGTTCATTGGTAACCACGATAAGCGTCATGGATTGTCCGGTGAAATTATTCCATTCCTCTTTCGCAAATGTCAGGGAATCCTCCACGTTGAATCGGTGATCGAAAAAAATATTGGTCAACCACAATGTGATACAGTCGAGCAGAACCGTTTCCCCGCTCAGCATATGTCTGGAGATATTTATTTCTTCCTCGATCGTTCGCCAGTTGGCCCCGCGATTCTGCCGGTGATGCCGGATACGCTCTGCGAAATCCTGATCCCATATGCGTGCCGTGGCCAGATACAACGGTCGGTCGGCCTCCTGTTCAGCTATTTCCTCGGCATACCGGCTTTTCCCGGAACGTTGACCTCCGGTGATCATGGTGATTTTCAGCACTTAAACGCTCCAGAAAGCTTGTTATATCCGGGTGTGGGCAAGGCGGACATGCTCAACCCCCGCTGCCGGGGGGCGCGGTCCGTCGTTGAGGGACGGGCCGGGACAGGACAGGAGGCGCAGTTACTTCCCTTGAACCAAGTGATTCCCCGCAGAAAGTGCATCGGTAATCATGCAATTCGGAATGCGGCAAAACCAGTAATAGTTTTTCCCTTACCGGCTGGGCGGTTTTGCACTTCGGACAAAAAAGCTCGCTTGCTCTAAGATCTTCAAACTGTCTGTTCATGATGTACAAGAATAATGATATTTGCGTTGCACACAAGCATCCAGCCGGGAATATCCGGTGGAAATGCCTTAATTCCTGCAGAGGGCAATTGCGCCAGCCCGTATTTTATTCTTCCTTGTCCCTGCCCAGCAAACCCCCAATACCTTCCCTGACGCGTCCTATGCCTTCCGACGCGGCCTCAGTGGCATCTTCAGTCAATCCGCGGGCGGCGTCCCGGGCTGCTTCTGCGCCTTCTCCTACCAGGTCTGTCGCTCCGGCCACAGCCTGTCCTGCGCTCGCGGCCACGACTGCAAGAACCTCACGTATCACTTCAGCCACCGTCATCGGCTCCCTTTCCTTGCCGAGATCCGTCATTTCAATAGTCGGCAGACTCAGCGCCACTGTCCGGCCTTCCATTGCGGTGAAACTGGCATTGAGCCGCGCATCCGAAATAATCAGTTCTTCGATAACAAGGTTCTTGCCTGGCACGTCTTCCTTCTCCTCGTCTTCCTCCGGGATCTCTTCCGCCTTCTTCTCAAGATCTTGAAGAAGAGTGCCTATATTGTTACGGCGTACGCCCTGCTCATATGTAATGATCGGCGCATCAATGTTGATCCTGTGTATGACTATCGTATCGCTCAAAAGCGAAAAAAGATCTAGATGAATGTCCATTTGCCCCAAATCGAAAAGACTGTCCGTTTTGAAACCCTCGGGATTGCCGACATGCAGGCCCCGGAGATGGGCTTCACCGCGCAACGGCGAAAGGCGTGCATTTTCCAGAGTTACCGGAACGCCGAGCACCCTGGGACCTACCACTTCTACTCCCGTCTTTATCATGGCTCCGCCGAAAAACATTACCGATGTTCCCACGGCAATCAGCAGAATAATGACGATAATTAATAGATACCTTAACATGCGCATGACGTCCTCCTTTATTTGTTATGCATCCCCTCATTCATACCACCTGAAACTATGCAATATACACCGTTTATCCGAATAAGTTCGAGCCCAAATGACGTATATAGACTGTTAAACTCAAATGTATATATAACTCAATTATTCATTTGTGAATCCCGTTATGATATATATTTCCGCTTTACAGCCGACTACGGCTGAGTTTATGCCTCTTGACTCGAATATAAAGATCGGGGGACTTAAATGGTCAAGGTATGGGATCCAAAAGCCACGCATGGGCCGACGGGTAAATTTCTCGTCAGGTACCACTATCATGTATTGTGCGTCATACTTCTTATCTCCGCTTTAATTGCATTCGGACCCGGCCCTCAAGGACTCACGATGGAAGGTCAGCGGGTGATGGGGTTATTCTTCCTTTGTGCCACCCTGTGGGTGACGGGTTTGATTCCCCTTCAGATAACCTCGATTCTCGCGATTATACTTCTGCCTATGCTCGACATCATGACCAGTGCGCAGGCATTTTCCCTGTTCGGAAATTCCGCGGTATTTTTCATACTGGGCGCATTTATCCTCTCCGCGGCCATGATCGATTCGGGATTGTCGCTAAGGCTGACCTGCCTTGCACTCAAGCATTTTGTTTATTCCCCAAAGGCGCTGCGCAATGCGATCCTGCTCATTGCCGCATTTGCAAGCTGCTGGATGAGTGAACATGCCGTGGCGGCAATGCTGTTTCCAGTGGTGATGGGGCTGGTGAAGGCAATGGGTTTCGAACCATTCAAGAGCCGCTTCGGTCAGAGTTTCTTCTTTGCCATGGCCTGGGGCTGCATTATCGGGGGTATTACAACCTATCTGGGTGGAGCCCGAAACCCTCTGGCCGCGGGAATTCTATACGCTGAGCAGGGGCTTGAGATCAGTTTTCTTAGACTGACATCAGCTTCCCTTCCCATCGTTATTATTATGCTGACTCTGGCCGTCATCATCATGAACCGGTTTTTTCCGGTTGAACCAGTGGACATGGAGCGGGCTCGCAGGGAACTGGAAGGCGAGCGTGATAAACTCGGCCCCCTTTCAAGGCGTGAACTCCATATAGGTCTGTTGAGCATTTGCACCATCATGGCGTGGATTTTTCTTCACGGATTGTTCGGTCTGGCCACGATTGCTTTGATGGCTGTCTCCCTGCTGTTCATTTTCCGTCTGGTCAAATGGGAAGAGATTGAAACCAATGTCAACTGGGGCATATTTCTCATGTACGGGGGTGCCATCGCATTGGGATCGGCTCTTCACACTACAGGGGCGTCGGAATGGCTGGTAATGCGGGCCATGGGGGATATCGAATTGACCCCGTTGCAATTAATCGTGCTTATCGGTTTGCTTTCATTAACTCTCACGGAATTCATAAGCAATGTCGCCGTGGTGTCCGTGATGATGCCCATCGGGCTGACGCTTGCACATACACACGGAGTATCTCCCGAAGCGGTTACACTGGCTATAGCGCTGCCGTCCGGTCTATCATTCATTATGCCAATGGGAACACCCGCCACGGCCATCGCCTACAGTTCAGGCTTCATGACCCAGCGCGAGTTCGTGCGATACGGCACTCTCATGAATTTTCTTGCCTTGGCAGTCTTCGCATTGGTTGCATGGCTGTACTGGCCGCTTATAGGCATGAATTGAACCGGCAAGCGCGGTGCGAGCGTTGCCCTGTTACGACAATTGGATATCCCTGAACTCTGCTTTGCGCCGGGTATCATTCAGAAGTATTAACAACCTCTTCAAGCAGGCGGCTGACTTTCGGAGCGTGTTTCATGTCAACAGCTATTCGCCGTGCTTCCGGAGTCATTTTTGCCCATGTCTTTTGAAGGATATCGATTACCTTTTCCTTCGGGTGCTGTTCAATGAACCCTGCAAGTTGAAATTCCAGGAACACCAGGCACAGGGCATCCTCGAGTACTCTGCTTTCCGGGTCGTCAGGAAAGTTTTCCTTGCGCACCAGGGACAGTACGTACCGAATGAATTCATCGCTGTATCCTGCCTGTCGCAGGATTCCGCTCATTTTTTCGGCGTGAAGATTCTTAAGGCGTTCCCGCCACTCCATATAGCCGTTCAAACCCCGGGGAAAGCTGTCACGGGGAATCGACCAGCGTTGTATATGTTGGCCCCGGGCGGCCAGTCTCAGGGCCTCCGAGGCGTTTGGGGATAAACTGAGCACCCATTCACTTAGCCGTTTCGAATAGTACAATTCGTGCGGGAAGGTCCGCCCTTTCACACTTATACTCCGGGGGTCTTCCCTGTTTGTATTGTCGATCGCCGAGACGGCGGTCTGATATCGGTCTGACGTCATATCAGAAAGTCATCGCCGCGGCTACCGAAGCGCTCCATTCGTCGAAATAACGGCCTTCGAATCTGAGACTGTTGGCCCCCGGAAATTGAAAAGCCATTCCAACGGCTGCCCCGAAAAGATTATCTTCACGGGCCTTGAAATCCTCCTTGCCGCCCGTTTCCGGATCCCGGAAATCACCGCTGAGCCTTACAATGGATAATACCGGTCCGGCATACGGTGTAATTGTGAGCTGATTTCCCGGGCGAAAAAGATAACCGAACAGAACCCCGGCATCGGCCTCTATAAGATCGTGATCCACTGATGCCCGGCTGATACCGCTTGACGGGAGATCAATACGACCTTTGAGATTCGGCGCGTATCGGCCTTGAGCAAAAGCGCCCACTCTCAAATTGTTGTGACGATATGCCAGAAACCTCAGGCCTGCTCCTCCGAACCACCTGAAACTCTGTCCGGAATCCATGACACCGGCATCCAGATCGAAGCGGGCATCCGGTCCGATATCCGTATGTACTCGCAGAAAGAACGAATCAGCGTCGAATTTTTCGACGGGATCTCCGGCCTCGGATGTGATTTCCATGTCCCGTTTAAGGTTTTCGTATCCGATTTCAGCCCGGGTCTTTACCCCAACATCCCTTGGGAAAACAAGGTCTCCGGAATCGGCCGCCATGATCCCCATCGGAGCAATGCCGCAAAAAAGTATTAAGGCGGTCGCAAACAACACTGGTTTTTTCATGATTCTCTTCTCCTTGATTGCATACGATTTTCCCCTGGTTCAATGTCCGGTTCATTAGACGCCGAAATATAATGCCCTATTCAATATGAATCTTTATACGCACTTTACTGTTTGCACTTGATTGTTCATGTGGCATCATCCGCATGTTTTTCTCGGTTCAACTTACGGATCCGGCATCCGGAGCATATACCAGTGGATATTGATTTGCTATTGTCAATCGCGTTCGGGGTCATTGGCGGGCTGGGTATTTTCCTGGTCGGCATGAAGTTCATGTCTGAGGGATTGCAGGCAATAGCCGGACACAGGCTACGCTCTCTAATCAGCGCTGTAACCGATAACCGCATTCTTGGCGTGGGTGTGGGGCTGCTGATTACCTGCGTTGTGCAATCGAGCACAATCACCACCGTTATGACGGTAGGCCTGGTCAACAGCGGTTTCATGTCCCTTCTGCAGTCTCTGGGCATTATTTTCGGCGCGAATATCGGCACGACTATCACAGGCTGGATTCTTGTGCTGGATATAGGCAAGTACGGCCTGCCTCTCATCGGAGTGGCGGCTTTCTTCTTCCTGTTCGCAAAGAAGGACAGACCGCGTTACATAGGCATGACGTTCATGGGGATCGGCATGCTTTTCTTCGGGCTCGAACTTATGCGCAGCGGCTTTCTTCCCCTCCGCACAATGGACGAAGTCCGGGTATGGTTCCACGCATTCGAGGCCACGACATACTGGGGTATAATAAGATGCGCCTTTATAGGCGTCATGCTCACCATCCTTCTGCAATCGTCATCGGCAACGCTGGGCATAACCATGGGACTCGCGTCGGCCGGAGTCATAGAGTTTCCAACTGCGGCGGCCCTGGTTATTGGCGAAAACATAGGCACAACAATCACGGCCTATATATCCTCGCTTGGCGCCTCGAAAACGGCCAAGCGCGCAGCCTTGGGCCATATCATGTTCAATGTCATAGGAACCACCTGGTTCATCATCGCGTTTCCGTTTGTTCTTCCCCTGATATCCATTATCGTGGGACACGATCCCGGCGCCATGATGTTGAAGGACGGAGAGGAAACCTATCCGTATGTGATGCGCTCAATCGCAGTCGTGCATACAAGTTTCAATGTGGCCAATACATTGCTGTTTCTTCCGTTTGCAGGTCTATTGGCTCGCTTTATAGAATACATCCTTCCGGAAAAGGATCCGAAAGGGATCAAGAAACTTACCTATCTGGATGTGCGTACCGTGCACTCGCCTTCCCTGGGCATAATCCAGTCCAGAGAACAGATTCATGTCATGAGCGAAGCAGTCGAAAAGATGTTTGGATATCTAGACTCAATAATGGACAAACCGGAGGGCCATCCGGAGCTGGAAGAAAAATTGTTCCGGCGCGAACGCATACTGGATAACATGCAGAAGGAAGTGGTGCTTTTTCTCGGGCAGCTTCTTGCCGGCGAAGTGCCTCATGGCGTCACAGACGAAGCCAGGGGCCATATACGAATGGCCCACGAATACGAGGCAATAAGTGATTACCAGACCAGCGTTCTCAAGGGCCTGATCAAATTGCGCAAGGAGAATCTTGATATCAGCTCCGAAGGATTGAAGGACCTCAAACGGTTGCATGGCTCCGTATCCGAATATGTGCATATGATAAATAAGGCATTGAAAGACGAAGACCGCAGTATCATATCGCGCGCCAGGAAGGAAGGTACTGAAATTACACGCTTGATGAAGGATATACGGCGAGACCATCTCAAACGTCTAAGTGACGAAAAAGTAACGCCCCTGAAAAGCCTTATCTACATGGATATGCTTAACTACTACCGCCGTATCAAGGACCACTCCGTCAATGTCGCCGAGGTAATAGCCGGGGAAAAATAAGGTCTCCCGCTGATGATTGGCCCGCTGAACCCTTTCTTCACCTATGGAAACCGTCTCGCAACTTGTCGGCCGTGATTCATGCACGGATAATGGCGAATTCCTATATGATTTCCTGAGTGAATATCCGATAATATGGCAGCATGACAAATGGCCAGCTTGAAATAAGGACATAATGTTCAATTATAAAGGAATGTACGGCAACAACGGGAAAGGGTTGGATATGAATAATATGATCAGAATATTGGCGTTTGCCGGAAGCACCAGGTCAGGGTCGTTCAATAAGCAATTGATCCGGTTGGGGGCGGAGTCTGTACGGCAGGCCGGCGCTGAAGTTACGTTCGTGGATCTTAGTGATTATCCCATGCCGCTTTATGACGGCGACCTGGAACTGAAAGAGGGGATGCCTGAAAAGGCGCTCGACTTGAAAAAACTGGCGGCTGGCCATGACGGATTTTTCATATCAACCCCGGAATATAACAACTCAATCACGGGTGTATTAAAAAATACGATCGACTGGATGTCGCGTGTGGCGGATAAGGGCGACCCAGGCGATGTATTCAAAGGAAAGGCAGCCGCTCTAATGAGCGCATCTCCGGGACCATGGGGAGGTATACGGGCGCTGCCGCATGTCAGGGCTGTACTGAACGCGCTGGATGTAATTGTGCTGCCGGATTTCCTCTCGGTTACACGCGCTGCAGGGGCATTCGATGAGGATGGGCGATTGAAAGACGATTCCATCCGGAAACGCGTCGATGCATTGGCATTGACGCTTGTGGATACGACAAAGCGACTTCACGTGTAAGTATTGTTGACAGCTAATAAACAGGGAGGCGAATTATGAATGCTGTAGAACGATACTCGGCGGTCATAGGCAGGATTCTTATAGCCGTCATCTTTTTGGTTAGCGGATTCAGAAAGGCTGTGGACTGGGAAGGAACAGCTGGATACATGGAGGCAATGGGTATGGTTGCCGTGCCGTTGTTCCTTATACTCGCAATGATCGTTGAACTTGCCGGAGGGTTGTCTCTATTAAGCGGCTTCAAGGTTAGCTGGGGGGCTCTGGCTCTATTCCTCTTTCTCATTCCGGTCACTCTGATCTTTCACGGATGGTGGAGGTTCCCGGAAGATGAACAGGAAATTGAAATGATAATGTTTCTCAAGAACCTGGCGATAATGGGGGGATTACTTTTCATATTCGCCAGGTCGACTGCTTCTCGCGGAAAGCTGTAACATGAAGGATTAGAACAGGAAGTGGAGCGGGCCCCTGGCTGGGTCTCGTAGCATTCATATGGTTGGAGATACCACAGGATCGCGGGTTATACTTTTCGACGGTGAATGCCGTTTGTGCAACGGCGCAGTTGCTTTCATAATACATCGCGACCCTCATGGACAATTCCGGTTCTCACCGTTCCAGTCGCCGAAGGGACGTATGCTCGCGGAAAAAGCAGGGCTGGAGGACATCGCAGGAGGTACACTTGTTCTACTGGAAGACGGCAAATCATACTTCAGAAGCGATGCGGCGCTCCGTATTGCACGCCGCCTCACCGGGCTGTGGCCGCTCCTGTATGTCTTCATGATCATACCCCGCCCGATTCGGGATCTGGTGTATGATTGCATAGCTCACCGCAGATACAAATGGTTTGGAAAAAAAGACTCATGCATGGTTCCCGGCAGGGATATCCGCGACCGGTTCATTGAATAGATTCAGGAGGATCAAGGATCCACCGCTTGTTGTACCAGAAATACTGCTCAGGCTGTCTCCGTACCGCCTTGTCAAACAGGTCCATGACCTTCTGCATCATGGTGTGTGCGTCCTCGTTCTTGTCGCATTCCGGGTCTGCCTTGATCGGAGTGTGGATGTGCCATCTGTGTCTTGTCCATCCATCGCGGGTGAGCGTCACTGGTATTATCTGGACCCCGGCATGCCTTGCGAAGATCGCGGTTCCAGGCGCCACATACGCCGTGCCGTTTAAGAAATGAACCGGTATCCCCCCATGCCTTGCATGCACATCCGGAAGGATGGCAAACGCCTTGCCTTCCTTGAGATTTCGAAGTATTACCCGCAACGAACGGCTGTCTGTAGGGATTGTTTCAACACCGGTTATCCCGCGCATCCTGTTAAGGTAATCATCAACCAGCGGATTTTTCTGGCGTCGAGCCATGAAGAAAATCGGTATGCCCATTATCTGTGAGGCAACCCCCGCCATATCCCAGTTGCCCATATGCGGAAGGGCTATCACGGCGCCTTTTCCGGACATTAATTCCTTTATCTTCTCAATGGCTGACACGTCCGCGATGACCGGAACCCTTTCAGGCGTCAGCAGCGGCATCCGCATAATTTCAACCGCATTGAAACACATGTTCCTCATGGATAACCATGCGATCCGGCGGATTTCCCGTTCCGACGGCTGTGTTCCGACAACGTGCCGTATGCGTTTCCTGGCAGTGTCTACGCGGAACCGGATTACATAAAAAGCTGCAAACGCCGCTATCCATCCGATCATAAGGGCGGCGCGATTGGGAAGCCTTTGCACGACGAAGCCAAGCGCCCGCAAGCCTCCATATTCAAGTAGATGTTTTGGCCGGTTTCGCATACCGGCATGAGATTACCGAAAACGCTGTAGCATGGCAAAGACTTGTGTGAAGTTTAAGGTGGACTGTCGGGATGTCGCCGCCTGACAGCAGTCTCGACCACATGCGGCCATCAGCGAAACGCGATATGCATGTCTATTACTCGTGGCGAAGAGCAGTAATCGGATCCAGGCGCGCCGCACGAACGGCGGGGTACAATCCGAAAATAACGCCTATGGACACGCTGATACCTACCGCCAGTACGAGGCTGTACGGTGTTATATATGTAGGCATCCCTGCCGCCTGCGTTATTATCCAGGGTATTAGCGCTCCGATTCCAAGCCCTATCAATCCACCCAGAGACGAAAGCACGACGGTCTCTATCAGGAATTGGCCTATGATCTGACGCTGTTTGGCCCCGATAGCCCTGCGAATACCGATTTCGCGCGTGCGCTCGGTCACCGAAGCCAGCATTATGTTCATTATTCCTATTCCGCCCACCAACAGACTGATGCCCGCAATGGAGCCGAGAACTATATTAAACGTTCGCCTCGTTTCTTCAGCCTGGCGCAACAGCGCGAGTGGAACTTCAATCCTGTAATCTTCACGCGGATGAAATCTCTGCAACATTGCATGTATGGCCTCCGCGACAATTTCAACCTTTTCGGTGGACTCGACCTCAACGATGATCTGGTGCAACTCCACAAGTTCTAGCTCCAGGGCTCCTGTAGCTCGTTGAAGGATCCTTTCGCCGAATCTCTGAAGCGCAGTGTTCATCGGTATGTAAACGTCCCCGTCCCTGTCCAGCCTCTGGGTTCCCCCCGTGCCGTCATCACCCTCGAGAATACCAACCACTTCGAAGCTGTCGCTACCTATGCGGATGTATTCTCCGATGGTATTCTGCGTGGCCAGAAGTCGTCGCGCACCCCGTTCAGTCAATACACATACCGGCGCCAGGCGTTCCATGTCCTGTATATTGAGCAGGCGCCCGGCCAGCAGCGGGCGCTTTACAAGATCAAACCAGTCCGGCGTTGTACCCATTACACGCAGTTCCATGCTTCGCTGACCAAGGCGCGCTTCCTTGCGCATTGTTCGCACCGGTACCGTGCGGATAACATATGGAATACTCTCCTTTATGCGAAGCTCGTCGTCATACAAAAGACCGTAAATGCTCATCAAGGATGTCTCCCTGGTGGCTGCATCATCCTCCATGGGTTTTTCCGAGCTGAGTATTATGATGTTGCTTCCAAGCTTCCGTATCCGCTCAAGCGCCTCGCGGCTGGCGCCTTCACCCACGGCAAGCATGGCGATGACACTGCTTACCCCGAAAACCACGCCGAGAGTAGTCAACAGGGAACGCAGTTTGTGCAGCATGAGCGTCTTGATGCCTATGCGTATGTTTCTAATTACCTTCAATACCATTTCACACGGTCCTTATTCGATTGAGTCAATAATACCATCCCGCATATGCAGACGGTGTTTGGCATGATTCGCGATATCACGTTCATGCGTTACCATGATGATGGTCTTTCCCTGTTGGTTCAATTCGGTGAGCAGCGACATAATCTGTCCGCTGGTCTCTGTATCAAGGTTGCCCGTGGGTTCATCTGCCAGAAGTATATCGGGATCATTCGCCAGAGCGCGGGCGATTGCTACGCGCTGCTGCTGCCCTCCAGATAATTCAGTAGGCCGGTGATCGAGGCGATCACCCAGACCCACGCGTTCAGCCAGCTCCAGGGCGCGCGACACGCTTTCGTGTGCATGATAGCCCTGGTAGTACAGCGGAAGCTCTATGTTCTCGCTAAGCGACATCTGCGGAATCAGATTGAAGCTCTGAAAAATAAATCCGAGATGTCTTAGCCTAAGTTCGCTCAGTTCATCGTCGTCAAGAAGGCTGATATCCTTCCCCCCGAGAGAAAAGCGGCCGGATGTCGGACGGTCGAGACATCCCAGAAGATTCAAAAGGGTGCTCTTTCCGGAGCCGCTGGCACCCATGACAGCCCAAAAACTTCCAGGCTGAAAGTCTAGTGTCACACCTGCTAGAGCGTGTACGCCCTGCCTGCCCATGGGATAGAACTTGTGCACATCTTCGAGCTGTATGATTGCACCGTTGTTCATGATCGCAGTCCGTGAAATGGCGTAACGACCATCCGGCGATCCATTGCATTATTCCGGAATGTGCGGTTTATTATCATCTGGGAAAAAGTTTTTTAGATTCCGTCGGTATTGCTTAAACCCGTCAATCCGTATCCAGTGGCGGATTCAATAGCACATGTTCCCCGGGCTCCACGCCGCTGATAACATGCGCCATGCGGTTGTTATCCAGTCCCAGTTCTATTACCCGGGGCCTTGGACCTTCCGGGGTGTTTATGTACACTGTCGGATGGCCGCCTTCCCGCACAACTGATTGTACCGGCACATATACGACGTCGTCGTAGGAATCGATTATGATTTCCGCCCTGCAACTCATTCCGGGACGCAGCTCCTCGGCTCTCCCTTCCAAGTGAACATCAGTTCTGAAAACCGTGAGGTCGGGATTCAGGAATCCCTGGTCGGGATCGGGAAGAACTGCTATGCGCGCCACACTCCCCTTGTATACACGGTCCGGTATGGCATCCACACTAACACGCGCAGGCAACCCTGTAGACACCTTGTTCAGGGTGGATTCATGTATGCTGATTTCAGCCATCATTGAAGCTGCCGTCGGCAAATGAATCAGGTCCTGACGCTCTCGAACCTCCTGACCTTCTTCCAAAGGCTCGGGGTTGCGCGGCCTGCCGGTCTTAACGTGGACCACCATTCCTGCAGCAGGCGATCGGATGGTGCATTTTTCGATCTGTTGCTCGATTTTATCCAGTCGGCTCTGCTGTCGCTCCAGTTCGGATCTTCTGGCGTTGAGATCGGCCTCCGCCTGCATAACATCCGCTGCCGCCCTTCTCTCAACTCGATCCAGTGCCATGCGCTTTTGTTCGACGGAGCTTTCCAGTTCTTCTTTTTTCTGCAGGTGCGTGTACTCCTTGAGAAGATTCAGTTTGCTCCGCGCAAGTTCAAGGTCAATACGTGACCGCTTGGCGGACAGTTCATCCGCCTGCATTTCCATTCTTGTTATATAGCCCTCATCCGCAAGGCGTTCCGACCATACAAGTTTGTCGGTGGCCCTCTGTAACTCCTCGTTTGCCAGCGTGATGTCAGCTTCCGCCCTCTGAAGTTCCTGGGGATATTCACCTTCCAGATACTTCGTGAGATTGAGTTGAGCAAATCTGTAATCAAGCTTAGCCTGGGCAATATCTGCCTCGGCCTGGTTGCGATTGATCTCAAGAGTTTCACGGGCTCGAATAAACGCGGCTTCAGCGTTCTGTACCCTGATCTGCTGCTCAAGCCGATTATCCTCGAGATCACTTGAGTCAAGCTCCACCAGGAGATCGCCTTTCTCCACCATGGTTCCTTCCGGAATAAGCCACAGAATTGTCGTGCGCCCTTCCACCTCGGACTTGACGGCTACTCGATCCCGGCTCTGGATGGTTCCGGATTCGGTAACACTGATAAGCAACGGGCCCCGTCGAGCCTCAAAAGTCGGCCCTGTGTAAGCTTCCGCACCCGGTGACATCCACTTTATGAATCCCGCCATCAGCAGCACGGACGCAATCGCGCCACCCGCGATCATGTAGCGCCTTGCCCTGGATTTAATCATCGATTTTTTCCGGTCCTTCTGCATATTCAACCCACAATCCTTTCTCGGTTACCTCCAGCAGCCCCATGTCCCGTTGCAGTTCCAGTTCGGCCACGCGGTGTTCCACAACTGCAGCGGTCAACGCGTTCTGGGCTCCGATCAACGATTCCTGGGCTTCCAGAACATCACGTATCTGAGCCCTTCCTGCCTGTAGAAATAATTCCGTGCTTTCCACTCGACGCCGGGCAAGTTCGACGGCCTGAGTCTGAATTTCCATGGTTTCCCTGGTCTGCTCAAGATTGCGCAGAGCATTGCGGAGCTCCAGCTTGATCTGGTCCTCCAGCTCCTGCACCGCTCTTGTCCGGCGCTCCAGAGTTATGAAACTGTCCCGGTACTGGTTGTGTTCCGCCCGCCGATCCCATGGCATATCCAAACCCAGACCGGCCGTGTATATGCCGTCCCCGGGTCTGAGCTGAGCGTCTGACATCGCAGCCGTTCCCAATCCGCGCCTATCCCCGATCCTGGCTGAACCCGTAAGGTTCAAGTCCGGCCTGAGGTTGTTGGCCGCTACCGTAACGGCGCGCTGTGCGTCAAACACACGGCCTTGGGCAATAAGAAAATCCAACCTGTTGTCAAATGCAACCTTTACGGCCTCACTTTCGCTCCATTCCTCGCTACTTTCTCCGGTAACCAGGAACGTTTCATTCGAATTATCCAATTCAGCCGGTGATGCGTCGTCTATGGGCTCAATTGCCGCCGGTTCTATCAGGGCTACAAGCCTGCGCAGATCTTCCGCGTCAAGGGTGATTCGCGCGTCGGTGGGCAGGCCTATCGTAATCTTCAGCTGGTCGAGCCTGCGCTCGTAAGCCGATTGTGCGGACAACCATCTATCCCGCGCTCGAAGTTTTTCCTGCTGGGCCTGGTCAACCTGGATTTCCGGAAGCCGGCCGGCCTCAGCCAGACGGCGCGCGCGTTCAGCTGATGTCTGTAGCCTTTCATAATTGTCCCATGCATTTTCTACCGCATCTAGCTGTTGAAGAACGGAAAGATAATCCGATGCAATACGCACCGAAAAACCCCGTTTGAAGTTTTCAAAGGTATACAGGGCGTACATCACATCGCGTTCCGCCTGTGTGAGCGGTTCAGTAACTATATGCCTGCCGGCGCCGCGCATCAGCGGCATTGATACCGATAGATCCGCAAGGATGCCGAATGACGAATCGCGGTCAAGCGTCAGCAGGTTCACCAGGTCAAGGACAATTCGACCGCTCAGGTCCGCCCCCGTTCGTAGTAGCCTCTGTACTCCCAGCGTTCCCGTCGTTACCACGCCACGCTCAGTATCATCCCCCGACATGTCCTCAGTAAAGGTGCTTTCAAGACCTCCCTGGAATGTTGACCGGAAACGATAATCTTCCAGATCCATGCTCAACGCGGCCCGGAATACATCCTCCTTTCGGGACTGATATTCTCTGCTGTTTTCAGCGCCCACCTGTAACGCGTGAATCAGGGACAATTCAAGCATCTCATAAGGAAGAGCTTCCCTTTCGTCATCTCCGGTCTCTGCGGCGGCAGGATAATCATCTTCCGGCCAGTGTGGTATGCGGTCAAGTTGATCCGTGCCAAGGGAGGCCTTCCCTGAAGTAGGAAGATCCTGGTCAAGCAGGAGTCGGCGACGCAATGTGTCCTCAGGCGCTTCAATGGAAAAGGCAGTGTTTCTTCCCAGCTTTTCCTCCTGCTTGTGCTCGATAATTTGAGTCGCTCTACTGTCCGCTTTTTCCCTGTGAACTGTCGGGCTTCGACATCCCGAAAGAATCAGGAGTCCGGACAGAGTCGCTATACCAATCCCACAGTTTGATATTATACCTTGAATACTCATGAAAATTACAATGCCTGACGTCTATAACTATAAATCGAATTGTTCAAAAAGACAAGCTGGGCTGGTAATTATTGTAACAGCTGCTCCCTTCACAAAGCACATCAAACCCGGCCTTGCTCATCACCATCAAAGTACATGACGGCATCACGTATGGGAACATCCCCGGATGTCAGGTCGAACTGTCGGCCGATGACCGCGGGGATGTCAGGGATCTCCGCGATAACCGCCGCGACATCATCTCTCGAAATGGAACCGCGGGGAAGCCGGGGCGATATGGAGACTCGGCCTGTGCCCGGTTCGTCTGTAAGTCTGCCGGGGCGTATGATGGTGTAATCCAGCCCGCTTTGTTTCAAGCTGTAGTCCGCCTCAGCCTTGGCCTTGCAATAGGCTTGAAAAACTTCATTTCCCCGCGGTTCTTCAACGTTGATCGCGCTTATCATCAGGTATCCGCGGATGCCCTTCTTTGTCGCAGCCCGCATAAGCTTTATTGCACAGTCCCGGTCGACCGTCCATTTGCGGGCCGCCCCGCTGCCAGGACCCGCTCCGGCGGCAAAGACAACCATATCGGCCCCGTCGACATGCTCCGAAAGATCGTCATGCATTTCCATGTCGCAAACCACCGGTTCCGCCCCGGCTGAACGCACGTCATTTTCCTGATCGGGGCTGCGGATCAGAGCCCGAACCCTGTGGCCGCGCTCCACCAGCAAGGGATGCAGCCGCATAGCAATCTTTCCATGTCCTCCTGCAATTACAATATCCATGCCGTAAGAATTACCGAATTCATGCCGTTCGTAAAACAGGAAATCAGGGCATTTCCATTTATAATAGGGATGCCATCGCGCCACGTTGGTGACAGGATTTGCCTGCCGGGTGAAAAGTAGTGATTGGCTTTCGAGTCTCCAGTTGATTTAATCACTGGTCGGCGGTTTTGCCGCCCCGTGCGCAGCAGCGGGGATAGGACTAACCCGCCTCAATTGGATCGGCAATGAGGCAAGACCCGTCGGTACTGTCAAAAATTGAATGAAAACGGATGAAAGCCGGTAAGGATCGGTTGACGACCACGCCGACGATTACGGATTACGGTCAAGGAATCCAAATCGTTTACCGTAGTCGTCGCCGTAGTCGTAGAGCGAAATAGAGAGAAAATTCAAGGAAAGGCGGGGGAGAAAGCCCAAAACAGGCTTATCTCATTGATAAATAGATGATTACACAGAAAATGTTCTGTCAGCTTTTGACAGAACGAACCCGTCCCCGAGAATCGAAGGATGAATCTGTAAACCGGCCGCCTGTTTCAGGGGACTGCCGGAGAAAGGATGATCATGAAGAAGTGCACCAGACTGATCGCGGTATCCCTTATACTGGTTTCAAGTGCATGGGCCGGGGATTCGGATACCAAACGGGTTGAACTTGCAGAAGAACTTCTTGTCCTGATGGCTGTTCCGGAACAGATAGAACAATCATTTTCTATGATAAAGGAGATGCAGGTTCAGCAGATGCGGCAGTTGGGCGTGGCGGACGAAAAAATTGAAGAGGGTGTAACATACCATGACAAAGTCATGGATATTATAGCCCGGGAACTGTCTTGGGATAAACTCAAGGACGAGTATGTTCAGATATACGCCGATATGTTTTCAAAGACCCAGTTGCGTGAATTGATAGCTTTCTATGAAAGCCCGACGGGAAAGGCCTACATAGATAAGACCCCGGAAATAATGCGGCGTACGATGTCAATTTCACAGCAGAAAACCATGGAAATCATGCCTAGGATCCAGAAGCTAATTCGTGAAGCACATTAACTTCCGGATATCCAGTCTGGTTAATTTGGTTTTTGCTATGGAGAGTTTGGGTAACAATTTCTCTGTCCCTTGCCCTTCCTCCTTTGCCCCTCCTAGCTCCTGTTATTTTTCCTTCCAGCACATCCAGAAGCCGTATCCGGCTAATGCTCCGCCCAGATGAGCGGCGGCGGAGACATTGGTGAAGCCGGCCCACTGCTTGTACATCCCGTAGAATTGGAGCAGGATCCAGATGACAAAGCCTGCCCAGGCGGGTAAGCGTACCCAGCGGAAGTATAAGTAGATCCGGAAAAGCACACCCAGCTTTGCATGCGGGAATTTGAAGGCGAAGAAGGTTATAACGCCGGATATACCCCCGCTTGCCCCGATGAGGGGCGTAGTGGAGGACGGGCCAAACAGAGCGTGAGTCAGCCCTCCCGCCATTGTGGCCGCGAGCAACAGAACCAACAGCCGGTGCGGACCCAGATAATCCTCCACATCGTCGCCGAACAGTATGAGAAAATAAAGGTTGGAGAGAAGATGTACGATCCCGCCGTGGATGAAAAAGCAGGTTATGAGCGTTAACCCGCCATGACGAAACAACTCTGCCGGAATCAGGCCGAACCGTTCCGCGTAATAAGCCAGGTCGCCCATCGTAATCAATGCAATCAGTCCGAGTAGAATGCAGGTTCCCCATGTTAACAAGGGCAGCCGCTCCATCAGGCGATGACCATATTTGACAGGAAGACCGAACATGGCAGGTACCACCATCCACCAGGCCTCGGAAACCGGTCCCATCGGTGTATCGTACCCTGACTCATCGCGATCCCGTATGCGTTGGGCATCGTGGATGGCGAGTGCCGCCCGCGCCCTCGGTGACAGGCTGCGTTCCTCTTCGTTATCCTGAATGCGGGGGATCAAGGATAATTCGTCGCGGTCGAACCATATCAGATGGCATATCGTGCAGACGTCCAGGTGATGCGCCTCACCATTGGTCCTGGATTCCACCTCGATCATCTTGTGATCACAGGCAGGACAATCCCTTAGCCTGACACCATCGCCTTCCCTCGCCTTCTGCCACATCCGGTTGATCGGCCCTCGAGCCGCTGTTTTACGCAGCACTCCCAGGGTCACCGCACGCCCCTCGCATGACGAGCAAAATTTATATATGCCGTATTGGTTTTCCCTTCGGACCAATGTGTTACTGCACTCTGGACAGACGAACATGATTATTTTCCGGGTAGATTCCCGGAAATATGGCTGGGCGGCCGATCAAAGTAAATGCAAATACACTTCGGCAATTAACATCATAAGGCAAACGCACCGGGTATGCGGCGGAATCCATGCTCACAGGCGGCCATAATTGATTGGTAAATTGACGAGAGCCTCATACCCGGGTAGTTTTCCGGGACATGAACGCTCAACATCGGGCGTTGCCGCTTACAACCGGAGATCGCGATTACCTCTCGTCCCTTATGAGTGAGGCGCGGGAGCACTGTGTCCAGGATCTTCCTCTTTCCGCACAGGCTGCCTTGGCATGGCATCTTCATGACGAACATGCAGGATCCGTAATCATGGTCGCGGATGGACAAAAGACGCTGGATATACTTCATCAGGACCTTGTCACATGGGCTGGAGAGCATGCTGACCGGATATCCTACTATCCACCATGGGAGATATTTCCGTCTCCCGATAACCCTTCGCCTAATCAGGATCTTTCGGGTGACAGGCTGTTTACCCTTTTCCGGTGTCTAGAGTCTCCTGGACCGTCCATACTCGTTACCAGCGTTCAATCTCTTATGCAGAAAACTGTATCGCCCGGCACATTGATGCGGCTAAGTCTCGAATTGGGACAGGGTGCCGAACTCGGAATGGAAGACCTGCTCAAGTTTCTTGAAAGAGCGGCGTACGAATTTGTCCCGGAACTGGAGCTGAAAGGCCAGGCTGCGCATCGGGGAGGAATAGTGGACGTCTGGCCCCCAAGTGAAAATCAGCCTGTCCGAATAGAATTTTTCGGCCAGATAGTGGATTCCATACGTGCCTTTGATCCTGAGACACAAACATCCATAGATAGGATAAAAAGACTGTTCCTACTGCCGGCGAGCGAGACAGGTGTTGGACGGAATATGAAGTTGAACGGCTCGTTTCCATCTTATCTGGATAAAAAGACCATCTGGATCTGGTCTGACCCGGACACGATTCGAAATCACGCGGATAATTACGAAAAACTGGTCCGTGAATCCGGTGCGGGCGAATACACCTTCAATTTAGGCACACTTGAAGAACGTGTGTACAGTGACTTCAAGACGGGGCATCTGTCTGTCGGAGGCAGCATGTCGCGGTCCGCCCCGCGGAGGGAGCTGGCAATAGGTCCATTGGCCGGATTGCCGGGAATGGATGGACATGGATTTCAGCCGGATCTGCTTGAAAAGGCTAGAAATGAATTTGTAGAGGAGTTGGTGCGAGAAGCCGGAAACGGGCGCGAGGTCTTATTGTATTTTGACACGCAGGGCGCTCTTGAACGGTTCAGGGAATCATTTGGAAAAATGTGGTCTGGCCGTGCCGGGTTGCACCTGCGCCTGGGCCGCCTATCCGAAGGATTCAGGTGCAACCCGGATGGCCTGATCGTCGTAGCGCAGAGTGACATTTACGGTCGACGCAAGGAACTGCGGGGGCGGTACGAACTTCCTGCACGCCTGTCACGCATGAGGCACAAAGGGGGCCCGCGCATCATGGAATGGCGGGATCTTACTCCGGGAGAACTTGTAGTACATATCGATCACGGTATCGGAAAATATCTCGGGCTGTATGAAATTGAGATGGACGGCGAACATCAGGAAGTGTTGTCCATAGAATACGCGAATAAAGCCAGATTGTATCTTCCCGTTTCACAGGCACACCTGTTGAGCCGTTATGTCGGGTTCGGGAAGAAGGATGTTGAACTCCATAACCTTGGCGGAAGACGCTGGACCCGCGAAAAAGCCGCGGCTGAACGCGCCATCAGGGATATGGCAGCCTCGTTACTGGAAACCCAGGCGTTGCGCCATACCCAGCAGGGACATGCATTCGCGCCGGATGTTCCATGGCAGATTGAGTTTGATGAGGCCTTTCCATATCAGGAAACAGAGGACCAGCACAGAGTTATCGGCGAAGTAAAGAGCGACATGGAAGCCGTGCGCCCGATGGACAGACTGATCTGCGGCGATGTCGGATATGGGAAAACTGAAATCGCCATGCGCTCTGCATTCAAGGCTGTGATGGACGGCAAACAAGTCGCTGTTCTGGTACCTACCACCGTGCTTGCCCAGCAGCATTTCGATACTTTCACGGACAGAATGTCTGCGTTTCCGGTGAGAATCGACGTGTTGAGCCGGTTCCTCTCGCGGGCACGACAGCAGGAAGTCGTCCAGGGGCTTGAGAGCGGCGAAATAGATATTGTCATTGGAACGCACCGGCTTGTTCAATCCGATATCCTTTTCAGAGATCTGGGACTGGTGATTGTCGATGAGGAGCAGCGTTTCGGTGTTGAGCATAAAGAGAAACTCAAGGAGATGCGGCGACTGGTTGACGTGCTGACGATGACTGCTACACCCATTCCCCGCACGCTTTACATGGGGTTGACCGGGGCGAAAGAAATCAGCGCAATTCAGACTCCCCCACAGGAGCGTCTTCCGGTTGAAACCGTCATTGCCGAATTCGATGACGAGCTTGTTAGGACTGCCGTTCTGCGTGAATTCAACAGGGGCGGACAGGTATTCTTTCTGCATAACCGTGTTCATTCGATAGAGGCCATGCGTCAAAGGCTTGTAAAACTCGTTCCGGAGGTAAGGATAGAGGCGGCACACGGCCGGATGCCCGAACGCATGCTGGAATCCGTGATGTCCTCCTTTGTTCGAGGGGAAATCGATGTATTGCTGTGTACCACCATCATCGAAAGCGGCGTGGATATTCCCAATGCCAATACAATGATTATCGACAGAGCCGACCGCTTCGGACTGGCTGATCTCTACCAGTTGCGGGGACGGGTGGGCCGCTGCAAACACAAGGCTTACGCCTATCTGCTGTTGCCGGGAAAAGTGGTGATTGACCGTCCGGCGCGCGAGAGGGTACAGGCCCTGAAAAAATATTCACAGCTTGGATCCGGATTCCGGTTGGCCCTGCGTGATCTGGAGATCCGGGGCGCCGGCAATATCCTGGGTTCCGAACAGAGCGGCCATATAACCGCTGTGGGATTCGACCTGTACTGTCAGTTGCTGGAGCGCACAATAGCGCAGATGAAGGGCGAACATGTCCCCCCTCTGGTCGATGTTGAAGCTAAACTTGATTTCATAGATAGATCGCCGTCACGCCCTGACGACCCTGCCGCCGCGGTGATTCCCATGGAATACATCGATGACGAGAATCTGCGTGTCAATGTCTACCGGAAAATCGCCGCCATTGCCACAGAGCAGGACGCCGAGAAATTGAAAATGGAATTAAGGGACCGGTATGGCCCGGTTCCCGATCCGGTGGTCCGGCTGCTGAAAATAGCGCAGCTCCGTGTTATCGCCATGAACGCCGATATCCCCGAGATAGAGGTCAAGGACGACAAGATTATCATGAAGCGAAGCGGCAAGTTGTTAATGAAGAATAAACGTTTCCCTAGGCTCAAGACTTCCGGCCACGCGGAACGGCTTGATGAATTGATTGATATCATCAAGTCATGGCGGGATTGACGTTACATTATCATGGAAGACAAGGCCGACCCGGATTGCGCCCGGCCTATGTGCCGCGCGCACCGGAACAGGATTTCTTTCATCCTTGATAACCGCTAGACTTTATGAGCAGGCTCTCGAAGTCGTTCCTCAAGTCTTTCCAGCTCCCATACAAGCTCATCCGGAAGTTTCTTGCCGAACTTCTCGTAATGTTTCTGCATGTCGGGCGTCTCATTAAGCCACTCTTCGAGATCGACCTTCAGCAGCTCCTTCATATCCTTGGCATCGAGATCCAGGCCTTCGATATCAATGGAGTCCGGAGTAGGAAGCCGTCCTATCGGTGTATCCTGCGCCTCCGCGCGGCCGGCGCACCGCTCGAATATCCATTTGAGTACCCGGCTGTTTTCGCCGAATCCGGGCCATAGCCATTTTCCGTCGGCATCTTTTCTGAACCAGTTGACATAATAGATCTTCGGCAACTTTGAGTCGTCATGCTCATTCCCTATCTTGACCCAGTGGGCCAGATAGTCGCCCATGTGATATCCGCAGAACGGTAGCATGGCCATGGGATCACGTCGTACCTCGCCAACCTTGCCTGCGGCGGCTGCGGTTTTTTCTGAAGACATCACTGAGCCAAGGAATGTTCCATGGTGCCAGTTATATGCCTCGTTAACCAGCGGGATTGTGGTGGCGCGGCGTCCTCCGAAAAGAAACGCGTCAATCGCTACACCCTTGGGATCTTCCCATTCCTCGGCGATTACCGGGCATTGGCGGGCCGGTGTTGTGAAACGGGCATTCGGATGAGCGGCGGTCCTTCCGGACCCGGGTGTCAAAGGCCTTCGCAGCCAGTCGAATAGCAATTCCGGCTGGTCGTCGGACATCTCCTCCCACCATATATCCCCTTCAGGCGTTATTGCGCAGTTGGTGAAAATGCTGTTGGCATGCAGTGTCCGCATGGCATTGGGATTGGATGCCATGCTTGTGCCGGGTGCGACGCCGAAGAAGCCGGCTTCCGGATTAATGGCATAGAGGCGCCCATCCTCTCCGAATTTCATCCATGCTATGTCATCCCCTATGGTTTCTATCTTCCAGCCGAGCAGGCTGGGTTCCATCATGGCCAGGTTAGTCTTGCCGCAGGCGCTCGGAAAAGCCGCAGCAATATATTTCACCTCGCCTTCAGGAGAAGTGATCTTCAGGATAAGCATATGCTCTGCCATCCAGCCCTCGTCCCGGGCCTGAACGGAAGCTATGCGCAATGCATGACACTTCTTGCCGAGCAGCGCGTTTCCGCCGTAGCCGGACCCGAAAGACCATATTTCCCGTGTCTCAGGGTAATGGGTGATATACTTGTTTTCGGCGTTGCATGGCCAGGGTACATCCGGTGTCTTGGGGGTGGATAGCGGTGCGCCTATTGAATGCAGACCTCGCACGAAATCTTCGCTTTCGCCCAGAACCCTCAGGACTTCAGACCCTACGCGCGCCATGATGTGCATGTTCACAACCACATAGGGTGAGTCGGTAAGTTCTATTCCCACCTTTGCAATTGGACTGCCGATGGGTCCCATTGAGTATGGGATCACGTACATGGAACGACCCTTCATGCAGCCGTCATACAGCTTGCGAAGCTTGTCCTTCATCTCCTTGGGATCCGCCCAGTTATTGGTCGGACCGGCGTCCTCCTCCTTTTCGGAGCAGACAAAGGTGAATTCCTCTACCCGGGCAACATCAGCGGGATCCGATCGGCAGAAAAAACTGTTTGGGCGGATATCATCGTTCAGGCGAATGAAGGTTCCGGATTTGACAAGGGCGTTGGTCATGCGGTCGTATTCCTCGCGAGTTCCATCGCACCAGACCACGTTGTCCGGCTGACACATCGCGGCTATTTCTTCCACCCAATCCAATAATTTTTGATTCTTAGTCATGACAGCCATCTTTCCTCCATGGTTGGTTTCAACAGGGCATGTGAACTATACTTACGTGTGTTTTGATGTATATAGGGGTGCGTACCGAATGGGATATAATCCAAACCCTTAGAGAGTCATGGATATTTTGTTCTAATGCTGATTCCCTCCTCTTCATGTATGTCTTTGTAGAAGATGCCCGGGTTTAATCCAAGCCCTTAATGGATAAATTTGGCCCAAATACAGTGAATTGCATACATACCACCCCAATATCCCCATTCTTACTCTTGCTCCTAATCCTACTCGAACTCGTACTGTCACTCGTATCCAGCCCATCCCTCGAAATACACAGATGGGTCCAGAAAAAAACTCTGCAAGCAATCCGTGGCATGTGGAAGTCAGGACGTTGACAACCATATCGCGCGGCAGATTCGCCGTTCAGCACTGCTGACCGATCAGGGAATGATACGCCTTACCCCTGTGCTTCCGCTGGATCAATGTACTCACTGCTTGAAAGCATGGTCAGATTAGGTCATACTGGTCGGTCCATATGAAGGAAAGCACTCTGCCAGTCTCAAATCCGGGGCGTGTTGACGAACAGGTTCTGGATGAATTCCGCAAAGCCGTTCGCGGCGGTGTGCGGGCTGATCCGGTCACGCGCCATGCTTATTCCACCGATGCAAGTATGTACAAGTATGTACCGGAAGTCGTTATCGAGCCGCTTGACAGGGAAGACATGCTTTCAACGATCCGGATTTGCGCTAGGTTCAAGCTTCCCCTGCTCGCGCGAGGCGGGGGAACAAGCCTTGTGGGGCAATCCATAGGAAGCTCCGTTGTCATGGATGTGTCGCGTCATTGCAACCGCATTCTGGAATTCAACCCCGAGGAACGCTGGATAAGAGTGGAGCCCGGCATGGTCCGTGATGAACTTAATAAATTCCTCAAACCTCATGGACTGCACTTCGCTCCCGATCCTGCAACAACAAGCCGGGCAAATATAGGGGGCATGATCGCCAACAACTCGTCCGGTATGCGGTCGATCCAGTACGGCATGACCATAGATCACGTCCTTGGCATTGACCTGGCGCTTGCGGACGGTGAAGTAATCTCTCTCGGCCCGGTGGATGGGGTCGATATGAATCATGACCCGCGTGACCGGTCCGAACTCCTGCAGCAGTCGGTAATGCGTATCATTGACCGCGAGCGTCAGGAGATCATTGAAAGATATCCAAAGGTTTCCCGCCGTTCCGGCGGTTATCCCCTTGATGCCTTTGTCTCCCCGCCTCCATGGAACTTCGCCAAACTTATAGCGGGTAGTGAAGGCACGCTGGGTGTGATTACAGAGGCCAGACTCAACCTGGAGCCTCTGCCGGCTCATTCAGGGCTCTGTCTTGCCCATTTCAAAACTCTCGGAGAATGTCTCAGAGCTGTAAAACCAATTGTGGATTTTGCGCCTTCGGCGGTCGAATTGATAGACGGGTTGATTATACGCAGGGCCCGCGAGCATACCATGACCAAAGCTACCTGCGCCATTATTGAAGATGAACCGGAAGGATTGCTTGTTATTGAAGTGCGGTCTGACGACGCAAGTGAAGTCCAGGACCGCCTAGGACGCATTCAATCCATGCTCGAGACATCGGGTATGGGATATGCCGCGCCGGTCATGCTTAATCCCGAAGATGTCAAGGCGGTCTGGGACATGCGGGAGAGCGCGCTCGGCCTGATGTCCACGGTAAAAGGGAACATCAAGCCCGTTCCGTACATCGAGGATGCGGCGGTTCCGCTGGATAGTCTTCCGGATTATGTCGAAGAAGTTCTGGCTGTCTGCGAAAAATACGAACGGACGGTGTCCTTGTTCGCGCATGCCGGGGCCGGACTCCTGCACATTCGCCCCATGCACGACCTCCATAAACCGGAGGATGTGAAGTTGATGCTCCGGATACAGGATGAAGTTTTTGATCTCGTTAAACGATACGGGGGATCATGGAGCGGTGAACACGGAGACGGGATTATACGAGGCGGATATAACCGGGCATTCTTCGGAGATCGGATTTATCAGGCATTTGTGGAAATTAAGGATCTTTTCGATCCTGACGGCCTGATTAACCCGGGGAAAGTCGTCAATACCCCGCAACGCGACAAACATTTGCGTCTGGCAGGCGGTTCTCAGCCTGTTCCGGTTCAAACAGGATATCGGTGGATCGAAGACGGAACCCTGATGAGGGCTTCCGAACAGTGCACCGGAATAGGCGCCTGCCGCAGGATAAGCTCCGGCGTAATGTGTCCCTCGTATATGGCCACACGCGATGAGATTCATTCCACGCGGGGACGTGCAAACACCTTGAGACAGGCGTTATCGGGGGAGCTTGGTAGGGATGCCTTGAGCCGGAAGGATGTTATGGCGGTCTTTGATCTCTGCCTTTCATGCAAAGGCTGCAAGGGAGAATGTCCGAACAAGGTAGATGTCGGCAAAATGAAGGCTGAGCTGCAATATCAGTACTACAAACAGCATCGCCGACCTTTACGAGATCGTATCTTTGCCAACGCAGCCTTGCTTGGCCGCTTTCATGCCGGTTGGCATGCGCCATTGGCAAATGCCTTGCTTGAAGCGAGGCCGCTGCGCTTTCTTCTCGACCGGATGATGGGAATAGATGCCCGGCGCCCCCTGCCGCGGTACGCCAGCCGGCGTTTCAGTACCTGGTTCAGAAAGCGCAACGGTTCAGTTGCGCACGGCAGGAAGGTCGTGTTGTTCAACGATATCTATTCAGAATACCACGAGCCGGAACTCGGCCGGGCCGCAGTGAGGGTCTTGGAGGCATTCGGATATCAGGTTGAACTGTTCAACAATGCCGACAGCCGGAGGCCCGCCCTCTCGCTGGGTATGCTTGACCATGCCAAACGGGGCGGAAATAAACTGTTCAGCCGGCTTTCCGTCCCCGCCAAACAGGGCTGTCCCATCCTGGTACTGGAACCAAGCTGCGCCACCGCGCTTCTGCAGGATCTTCCGGACCTCGTGGATGATACCGATATGGCACAGACAGTCGCATCCAACGTATTCCTGCTCGACAGCTTTCTGGCCGATGAAATCGATGCAGGAAAGTGTGTGTGCCCGGAAATGAACGGATCCAGCATGACCATATTCCATCACCCGCACTGCCATCAAAAATCCATTGATCAGGGTCGCGGCACGGCCTCGCTGCTCAACCGTATAACAGACGCAAATATTATCATCAGCCCGGCGGGATGCTGCGGTATGGCGGGATCCTTCGGATACGAGAAGGAACATTATGACCTGTCGGTAAAAGTGGCGGAAGACCGCCTGCTTCCATCGCTAAAAGGCCTTCAAGATGATGCAATTGTGGTGTCCACAGGCTTCTCCTGCCGCCACCAGATATCCGATTTGACCAGACGCCGCGTAATCCACCCCGTACAGCTCATGGATGGTTTAATAAATAAAGAAGAAAGTGATATTTGAAGGCAGTGGTGCATTACCTCACCTTCGGCAACACGGTTTCGCGAATAATGAAAACCCCTTTGCCCTTGGTCATTGAGGGGCCGAATTTTCTTGAAAGAGTTTTTAAAATTCTGAACCCTGCTTCGAGCATGCGTAAGATGCTGATGCGGCATGATAAAAACACGGGACCACACAAGGAAAAAATCATTATGAAATCTGAAAAGAGAACACAATCGGGAATCAGCAAATACGCATGTTTGTTCGTTGTGCTGTTTTTAGTCCTGTTTACCTGCTCGGTGGGTTATTCCCAGTCGCTGAACAATTCCAAGTTTCTTGGATATCGGGGCATTTGGTTCACTCTGGGCCAGGTGGAACGTATGAAGCATTTCGGATACAGCGGCGACTATGGCGACAAGTATTCGGGGGGGCTGTCCTTTGCGTGGAGCCATACAGTAGCGCCAATGGCCCTTTATGCCCCCGAGGTCGATAAGACATTTTTTGTGTACGGAGGCACAACCGAACCCGATACAAGATATCTCATGGCAATGGCATCATATTATGACCATGCCAATCACCGGGTTCCCCGTCCAACCATAGTAAGAGACCAGACTGGAGTGGACGACCCTCATGACAATCCAAGTATAGCCATAGATGACGATGGTTACATATATGTCTTCGTTGCCGGCCGCGGCAGGCGCAGGCCTGGACAGATATTCCGCGCTACAGAGCCGTACTCGGTGGATAAGTTTGAGAAACTGATATCCAGGGAGCAGACATACTCTCATATATGGCATATTGAGGGCAAAGGGTTCATGCACCTGCTCACCCTCTATACTGCCGGACGCGAGCTATACTGGGAAACAAGCGGGGACGGCATGGACTGGACAGACAGCCCTGCCGAGGATCTGTCTAAGCTTGCCGGTTTCGGCGGACACTACCAGGTGACGAGATTGGATGAAAGCCGACAGCGTGTCGGTTCCGCCTTCAACTATCACCCGGAAAGAGATGTGGATCGCCGCACCAATATATATTACGTGGAAACACGTGATTTTGGCGAGACATGGACAACCGTTGACGGAAAGGAGCTTGCCACACCGCTGGATGATCGCGACAACCCTGCCTTGGTGGTCGACTATGAGGCCAAGGGCAAGACCGTGTATATAACGAAACTGGTGTATGACTATGATGGTAACCCGGCAATCCTTTCCGTGGTCAGCGAGGGTTACATGCCGGGTCCGAAAAACGATCCCAGGATATGGGAGATCGTCCACTGGACCGGGGATGAATGGAAAACCTACGAGGTTACGCGTTCCGATCACAACTATGACATGGGCAGCCTTTATATCGACGGGGACCAGTGGACTGTAATCGGCCCTGCCTTGACCGGTCCGCAACCGTATCATACCGGCGGCGAAGTCGGCCTGTGGAAATCTACCGATGGAGGTAAGACATGGAACCTGGAACATGAGGTTACCCGTAATAGTTCCATGAATCATAGCTACGTCCGCAGACCGCATAGACCGTCGGAACCGTTTTTCGGCGTATGGGCAGACGCTGATTCAACTGAATTCTCCAAATCAAGGTTGTTTTTCACTGATTCCACTGGGGACCGGGTATATATGCTTCCATATACGATGATGAATGACTATGAAGAACCGGTCCAGGTCTATCCTGATCCCGACGAGCAGTAGGGGCAGGTATACCCCCAGGTGCTCTGACAATGTTTGCAGGATCCAGGCGAAATATTACTCCCTATGCAGAAGCGCCCGCGCCGTACTGATGGTTTCGTCAGGAGTGGTGTATAAAATTGACCTGATACCGCATTGTTCGGCCCCTTTGATGTTTTCAGGACGGTCATCGATAAACAGGCAGGTTTCCGGTTCAACGCCGAATTGTTTCATGGCCCGTTCATAGAAGGCCCGTTCCGGCTTGGAGGCGCGCAGCCGGAACGAAAACGCGGCATCAGAAAAGTAATCCAGCGAAGGGAACGCCTCGAACACATATGGCACATGCAGGTCGCTCGCGTTGCTTGCCAGATATACACGGTAATCTTTGGAGATCTCCCTGCCGAAACCGGTCATGCGCTCATTTTCAGAAAAGATATCGCGCCATATAGCCGCGAATGTTTCGAAATCTCCGCTGAATCCCGTTATGCGCACGAAATGATCGTAAAACTCCCGGGCTGAAAGATCTCCACGCTCATACCGGTTTACCGAAGAATCGCGCCGTATCAGGTCAAAGAATCGTTCCGGGGATCCAGCGTGTTTTCCGTCACAATACTTCATCGCCTTTCGCAAAGCCGGGGCATAATCGATGTTCAACAGCACGACTCCAAGGTCAAACAGAATGTTCGTTTTTGTATCCATCTTGAATCTAAGGGTCCGGGGAGTTGTTCAGGGGTCTAACAGGTCCAGCCGTAACGGCGAGTTCCCGTGCGAAATGCAGAACCGGTTCGCATTCCGGCAGTTTCAGCCCCAATTGCTCGGTCATGGTATTAATGCGTATATCTGCGACTGCCTCCTGCAAAGGCCATTGTTTGTGTTGTACGGTGCACCAGCCTGCCATGCCTTTCCGGGAAACTGAAAAAAGACAATAACGCTCCGTAAGCCAGCTATCAAGCGTTCCGGGCCTGGACAGGAATACATCCCCTGCGGGTTCATAATCCATTTCAAGTTCGGCTGGCTGTGAATTCCGGTGTAAGCGCCGGGATCTGTACCGTATCCTGTTCCTTTCCAGTTTAACGGTCATATCCGCATGGTAATACGGAAGGGCATACCATGCGCGCGCAAAATGAACCGCCAGCCTGCTTGATGCGTCCAGGCTGAAGAACCAGACACCGTGAACACCGCCTTGTCGCACGTATGTACGCACGTTGAGCTCCGGAAACTCAAGGCCGCACAAATCCGGAGGTATTCCGCGAGGAGCAACACGGCTCATCCTGAAAGGCACAACCCCGATCCAGGCATCTCCCTCGAAGATATCCAGTTCAAGCGGAGCAGGAATCAACGATTTCAAAAGTTCCGGTGCGACAGGCCAATGCATGAAAAGCAGGTCATGCCAGTGCATCCGGATAATCCGGCGGCCGCCTTGACACATAAGGTATTCGGAATATTCATCCATGAGAAAATCATTGATTATTTCATATTGCTGGTCAATTAACACTTGGTATGCACCTCGCCGTAATCAGGAAGCCTGATCGGCCCTACGCGTTTGCTTGACTAGCCGCTTTGTCTGCGGGATAAAAGTCAACACCCTGAACTGTAGTCGGGTAGGAGCCAATCATGACAAAACATATCGGTCTGGGACGCGGACTCAGTGCGTTGATAAAGGACACGCCCGTATCTGAAAACAAGGGCGCCGAAACTGATCAGGGCGTCACTCGGGTTCCCTTGAGTTCCATTCATAAGAGTCCATGGCAGCCGCGCCGAAACTTCGATGCCGACGCGCTGTCCGATCTTGTAAAGTCGGTCCGAGAACGCGGCCTGCTTCAGCCCCTTCTGGTAAGAAAAGCGGACGGCGCATATCAGTTGATCGCCGGCGAGCGGCGTTTTAGAGCCGCCCATGAAGCGGAACTGCAGGAAGTGCCCGTCATTGTCGTTGAGGCGTCTGACCGTGATGCACTTGAACTTGCCCTGATCGAGAACCTGCAGAGGGAAGACCTTGATCCAATCGAAGAAGCGGAAGGGTACAGATCCCTTGTTGATAAATTCGGTCTGACGCAGGAAGAAGTCTCGGAGCGTGTGGGTAAGAGCCGGGCAGCCGTGGCCAACGCCCTGAGATTGCTGGGTCTTTCAGAAAAGGTCCGGAAATACATATCCTCCGGTGAGTTGAATGTCGGCCACGCAAAGGTCCTGTTGGGAGTGGAAATCCAGCAGGAACAGGATCTTCTGGCCGAGCGTATAATCAAAGAGGGATTGTCGGTCAGGGCCCTGGAAAAAATCATCGCAAACCTGCATAAACCCGGACGCACAACACGAAGAGAACAATCGGATATACCCGCATCGCATCTGCAGCATCTGTCCGATCAACTTCACCAACGTCTCGGAACCAGTGTGCGGGTAACCCCCAGCAAGACCCTGTCCAACGGCAAGAAAAGACGCGGCCGGATTGAGATAGATTATTACTCCACCGACGATCTTAACCGCCTTCTGGTAATCATGGGCATCTCCGAATCCCTTTGAGTGCCATGGATGAAACTCCGCCCAAACCCCCAGGGGATGAGGAAAGGCATGAACCCCGCCAGGTACGTGCCAGGGAATATGAATCCATTCATAACCGCATGTTTGTGGCCAGGATCGCCGTCACCGCCGTACTTCTGACGCTTTATCTGTTCACGGGCGCTTCAATGCAACTTGCGCAGGGTTTGGAAAACCGTTTTGACGATGCGTGGTGGCTGGTAAACTCCGTCTATATCGTCGTAACCCTTTTCTTCTTCTCGGCGATCATGTTTCCGCTCAGCATGTACGGCGATTATTATATTGAGCGCCGTTACGGGCTCAGCAAGCAGAGCGCCAACAGCTGGTTCATGGATTATCTCAAGGGTCTGATCCTGGAACTCGTTCTAATGACCCTGTTCCTGTGGGTTATTTATGCCCTGTTCAGGTGGACTCCGGATTACTGGTGGGTATGGGCTACACTGGTATACATCTTCCTGGCAGTAGTCTTGTCGGCTGTGGCGCCGGTGGTGATCATGCCGCTGTTTCATAAATTCGAGCCGCTGGAAGAATCGGAACTTACCAGGGCGGTGAGTGATTTTGTCGAGCGCGCCGGATTGAACGTAATAGGCGTGTACAAATGGGGGCTCCAGGAGAAAACCGAAACGGCAAATGCCGCGTTGGCGGGCCTTGGCAGGACACGCCGCATCATACTGGGCGATACCATGCTCAATGACTATACGAGGGATGAAATCCTCGCGGTTCTGGCTCATGAGGTCGGCCACTACAGAAACCGGGACATGTTACGCCTGATCGTAACAGGGTCTGTGCTGGCCTTTCTGGGTTTTTATGCGGCGGACATTGTTCTGCGAGCGCTCGTCGATGTGCTGGGCTTCGCCGGCGTACATGACATCGGCGCATTTCCCGTATTCATTTTTGCCCTGTTTGTCTTCTCCCTTGTTGTCATGCCTCTGTCCAACGCCTATTCCAGGAAACGTGAATTTGCGGCGGATGCTTATGCCGTACGGGCGATGGACTCTTCCGAACCCCTGATAGGTGCGCTCAATAAACTTGCCGATCAAAACCTTGCCGATAGAGAACCTCCGGCATGGATCGAGTTCCTCCTTCACGGTCATCCTTCCATATCAAGACGCATAGAACATGCGCGGTCAATAAACCGCCCGAATGACTGATTCGATTCCAAAAAGGGTCAGTTAATGGATATCGATGTTGGCGACAGCATGAATATTTATACCCATATCCGGGGACCGACCCCTTTTCTGCACGCTAGAATAACCTGTGGTCCGACCCCGGCATACATACCATCAATGAAGAGGATAACTTCTTGGTAGCTCCGTAAAGGGGCCACCGCTTATTTCCCGTCTTCCAACCCCTGCTCAACCGGACGCACAACACTTCCATCCATCAAAACAATATGTTGTAAACGACCGCCAGATTCATCTCCGCCCCATACGCTGTAATACCACACATCGAACTCATCCCACTCCGGCGATTCTGACTCGAAACGTCTTAATGTAATACTGCCTATATCACCTATAGCAATATCTTCGACTTCATATAATACAGCCAAAAGGTCACCAATAGATAGCGGCGGGTTACCACCCCTCCAAGAAGGAACCGATTGAAGGCGTGAAGACTCAACGGTATAATACAAAAGCGGAGATTCAGGGCCATATTTAGTGCGCATCAATACGACATTCTTGTTAACCCCGACCTTTTCAGAATTCGATAGATGTATATCCGGCTCATCCCTTTCACTGGACAGCCATAAATATATTACACATCCCATAACCGCTATCATAGAGGCTGCATATACAAAGGAAGTATAATTATCTCGTTTGAAATATTTCCCCACATCGCTCATATAAGATATTGTCAACACGCAGCCAATATATAAGGCCAATCCAATCGACAGTAATAGTGCATGGTTAGTTACCACAAACCACTCAGGCATTCTGGTCACAAGGTACATGTCAACCGCAAGTGCAACCACACATACATGGCGCGCCATTGAAACAAGAAATATCAACCCTGTGAGACCTATCAGCCACAGCGAGTAGTTAAGTGTAAAAACAAAAGTCATCAACGGAGAAAAAGACGCACCCATGCGCATTTCATGGAACTCATCAGGAACTCGGCTAAGTGTTATAGATCCGATTACTCCACCCAGCAGCATTGCACATATATAAAGCGCTACCATTATTTTATACGTACGCAAGCTCATAGTATTGATAACATGATATTTAAGCTTTATTAAAAGAATTTTCTCTGGGTTACATTTCTATATCGATAGAATATTTCACTGTTTCCTGAATCCCTGCAGCGAAATACGTACTTTTCTAGACGCGGGTTACATACGCATTCGCATGTTATTTCGCTACATCGCTTTGTCTGTCGATCCCTCCACTGAAGAATTTCAACGTTGTCTATCCTCCCTTGTGTCAAATCAATATTCCGCTTGAGTTCACCCCATGAGCCGCATTTCAGACCGGTCTTTGTTTCTCCTGGGCTACAGCCTTCTCCCGATGGGTCATAATCCGGCCAGTCATCCGCCTTGCTCCAACCACTCACTTCGGTATGAATATCCACAGTGCCAGCCGGCTCATAATTCAATTTGTGGTCAAGCTGATCGATAAAGAAATCCAAATATAAACCGGGGTCAGTCCGCACATATTAACATTATGGAATCAGTATTCCTATATCTGCCGCCTCTCCATTCTGTATATCCGTTTTTCAATATCATGATCCTGAATAAAGCAGTGGCAATCCAGTAGGATGCTGGTGTTTGTGCATGGTGGCAGGTTAAACATCGATCCGGATAATGTCTATACAGAAATCCGGGGAGTGACCCTGCCCCGGTGTTTGAATAGCCGGTCTTCGCGCAGAACAAC
>SLRP01000195.1 GCA_007130845.1 Kiritimatiellia bacterium
CGTCATGTCCCTGACGAACAAGAAGTCTGGCCCGCAGCAACCGCCCCTGGTTTAACGGACCAGGACGGCGGTTTGCGGATTCGCCTTTCAAAACAGCTTCAATTGCCTCGTCGAGCTCCCCTTTTTCCTCATGAATTCGCGCCATTGCGAACCATGCCTCAGCGGCCCTGTATGACGGCGTTTCCTCCCGTCCTATCAGTCTATCCAGTATTTTTTCGGCATCTGCGAAGTGACCATCATCAATAAACAGATATCCCATAAGCAGTCGGGCATCCTGGGCGGATCCACTTTCCGGAAAACGGTTTGTAAGGAGAAGCAACAGATCCTGCGCCCTTGATTCGCGACCCTGCTCTATGAGCAGTTCCGCCCAATCAAGAATATTACCGGCAGCCTCTTCGCTTTCAGGATACCGTTCATCGAATTCCTCAAAAAAACGCAACGCTTCATCGGTTTCTCCAGAACGCATGTATGTATGGGCCAGAAGACGATATGCAGGAATGCCATATCCGGGTTCCAGTCGTTCCAAGTCGATTGACTTAAGTGTCCCGGCCGCTTCCTCATACCGGTTGTCGTCAAATTGAGCCCTGGCCTTCCAGAACAGGAATGGACCTTCCATGGGAGTGTTCAGGACAACCTCCGTATTCTCTTCTACCAGGGTTATAACTTCTTCATAACGTTTCTGATGATAAAGCGATTGAATAAGCCACAGCGTACCTTCAGCTTCATGGATATCCGATGCCGCCCTGCGGATGAATGTCTTGAAGTAACCCTCGGCTATCTCATAGAGGCCATCCTCCATGGCGGCTATCCCGGAGTTCATGGCCTGGTCCATGGCCCGTTCACGACGCATCATTCCATCGCTCTCCAACGGAAAGAATGCCCAAAGAGCCATGATTGTCATTCCAATGCGGTATGTATAACGGTGTGTCATGAGATTCTAGCTTCAGGCATGAGGTCTTGGCCCATGTATTCCTTCAAGTAGCGCCCTGTATATGAATCTGGTGCGTCGGCAACGTCTTCCGGCGGCCCCTCAACCACTACACTTCCTCCGGAATCCCCGCCTTCCGGCCCCAGATCTATAATGTAGTCGGATGACTTTATGACGTCCAGATTGTGCTCTATTACCACAACCGTATTTCCAGCATCCACCAGGCGCTGCAGGACAGATAGAAGCCGGCTTATGTCGGCAAAATGCAGGCCTGTAGTGGGTTCATCCAGAAGATATAATGTTCGTCCGGAGCTTTTCTTGCTGAGTTCCGAGGAGAGTTTGAGCCTTTGGGCTTCTCCCCCCGACAACGTGGTTGCCGGTTGACCCAGCGTCAGGTATCCCAAACCCACATCCGAGAGTGTGCGCAGTCTGCGTTCCAGTCCCGGAACAGCCCTGAAAAACTCCAGCGCCTCGTCCACGGTCATATCAAGCACCTCGGCAATGCTTTTCCCTGCATATCGTATCTCAAGAGTCTCTCTGTTGTATCTGCTGCCGCGGCACTGTTCGCACGTAACATATACGTCCGGTAGAAAATGCATTTCGATCTTCAGAATGCCGTCACCCTTGCACCGCTCACATCTTCCTCCCTTGACATTGAAGCTGTAACGGCCGGGACCGTATCCCCTGACCTTGGAAGCCGGCAATTGAGCGAATAGATCCCGTATAATGGAGAATGCGCCCGTGTAGGTGGCCGGATTGCTCCGAGGGGTTCGTCCTATGGGCGACTGATCTATTACTATGACCTTGTCTAATTGACCTGTGCCGTTGATGCGCTTGTGCGCACCGGGTCTTTCCTTGGAACCGTAAAATTTGCGGAATAGCGCTCGCCTCAGTATGTCATCCACCAGCGTGCTCTTTCCGCTTCCCGACACTCCTGTTACACATACCAGTAGACCGAGAGGTATCCGCACGTTTATGTCCTTGAGGTTATTTGCCCGGGCTCCAATGATATCCAGGCGGCTCTTGGTCGGTTTTCTGCGGGTTTCAGGGACGAATATCCGTGCTTCACCCTTCAGATAACGCGCCGTCAACGACCTGGAGGTTGCGATAAGCTCCGGAACCGTTCCGGCGCACACGATATATCCGCCCATTACTCCGGCACCCGGGCCAAGGTCGATAACGTAATCGGCTTGCCGTATAGTCTGTTCGTCGTGTTCCACGACTATCACAGTATTTCCTAGATCCCGTAGATTTTGCAGTGTGCGGATCAATCTCTCATTATCGCGTTGATGCAGGCCGATGCTCGGTTCGTCCAGCACATACAGCACACCCACGAGTCCGGCACCGATCTGCGTGGCAAGGCGGATACGCTGTGCTTCGCCCCCCGACAAAGTACCGCTTTCCCTGTCCATGGACAGGTAATCAAGACCGACATTTACCAGAAACCGCAAACGCTCGCGTATTTCCTTCAAGACATCTTTCCCTATCTCAGCCTCGTGGTCGGTGATATCGAGGTTTTCGAAAAGATCCATCGCCTTTTGGATCGACATCCCGCATATATCCTGAATGGAATGCCCGCTGACCCTGCAGGCCAAAGATTCAGGCCTGAGACGTGATCCTCGACATGTGCGGCAGGGTTGACGGCTCATATAGCTGTGCAGCCGCTGCTTCGTAAACTCGCTTTCCGTTTCCTGAAGGCGCCGCTCGAGGTTGGGTATGACGCCTTCAAACGGCTTTGAATAACGGCGATACGCTCCTCCCCTCCAGAACCCGAACTCTATTTCTTCATCGCCTGAGCCATACATTATGATCTCACGGATTTTTCCGGGTAGTTTTGAAAAGGGTTTCTCCAGGCTGAAATCGTAATGTTTGGCCAGGGCCCGCAGGAGGCCCTTGTAGTAGATGAGAAGGCGACGGCCGCCGCGCCGCCACGCATGCAGGGCCCCGTCTTCGATGGAAAGGTCCGGATCAGGAATGATAAACTCCTCGTCAAATACCAGCATTGTGCCCAGTCCGTGGCAGGAAGGGCACGCCCCATAAGGGCTGTTAAAGGAAAAATGCCTTGGTGTCAGGGTGTCGAAGCTTATACCGCAGTGCACACACGCATTTTTTTCCGAGTATAGCTTTTCCTTCCAATCACTCTTTTTCCCGCCTTGGGTAAGCGAGATCATGAGCCCCTCACCGACACTCAACGCCGTCTCGGTTGAGTCCGTAAGCCGCGGCCTGATCTTCTCATCGATCACAATCCGGTCCACCACAACCTCGATCGTGTGTTTACGTTTCTTGTCAAGTTTTGGGGTGGATTCTATCTCGTGGATTTCCCCGTTAATGCGAACGCGGACAAAACCCTGTTTCCGGATGGCATTAAGTGCCTCCGCATGCTCCCCTTTCCGCCCTCTTACAATCGGGGCAAGAAGGATAAGCCGGGTTCCCGGCTTCAACCTGAGCAGTTGATCCACGATTTCCTCGGCTGTCTGGCGGGTAATGGGACGTCCGCATTCGTGGCAATGCTGACGCCCAATATTTGCGAAAAGCAGGCGAAGATAATCATGGATTTCCGTGGTTGTTGCCACTATTGATCTTGGATTGGAACCGGCTGTGCGCTGTTCTATGGAAATCGCCGGCGAAAGCCCTTCTATCGAGTCAACATCCGGTTTCTGCATCTGGTCCAGAAACTGGCGCGCATAGGCAGACAAACTCTCCACGTACTTGCGTTGACCTTCCGCGTAGAGTGTATCAAACGCCAGGGACGACTTGCCGGATCCGCTGAGTCCGGTAATTACGGACAGCTGGTTTCGGGGTATCGCAACGTCTATATCCTTGAGATTATGTTCTCGTGCCCCTGCTACTATAATCCAGTCTTTGCTCATGGATGCTGGGTCCAGAAATATTAACTTGGTTAATCCGCCACTTTAACATGTCCACGCGCTGTTAGCCAATTCTTCCAGCGCTTGACATGCCATATTCATGCATGATCGCCGGTTTTCGGCCTGTCTTGAATGGTCAGGAGGACGTGCGGCAAACTGGCCGACGAATAAAGCCAATCGTTGCATATCGAGGTCTATTCCCGGAATATGCGGAATGCCCGGGATATTTCCCGTCGGCCTTCAAGTCGCGATTATGCAGCGATAGAGCTCCTCGTGTGCAAGGATTTTCCCGTCCTTTACAACCCTCATGGAATCGGCGGAGATTTCGTCGATCAGAACGACCTCGTTGTTTATCAGGCCGAATTCTACTTTCATATCCACCAGGACGAGATCTTTATTGAGGATATCGTCTTCTATGGCCATGGCTATTCTTCGAGTCATATCCTTGGCCTTTTTCAGGTTAGTTGCGCTGAGAAGACCGAGGGTCACGATGGTATCGTCATTGATCAACGGATCTCCGCGCTCGTCATCCTTGAGTGTTATTTCTACAAGGTGATTAAGGTTCTGCAGTTCCTCTTTCACATATTTCCTGTAACGTTTAATGAAGCTGCCGTACGCCCTTCGCCTGCATACGAATTCCAATCCACCTTTTCCGTCGACATCCTTGCCGGGCAGAAATGCTTCCTTAACTTCCATGGCATTACGGCCAATGTGCATTGCAACCAGGTGAGTCGGGATGTTTTCCTTCCGCAGAAGCTGAAAAAAGTAATTTGTGAGTTCGAGGGACATCCGTCCCTTTCCCTTTATCTGCCCCATAACGGTATTTGCCCCGGGATCCACCACTCCTCTTTCACCCGTAACATCGTCTTTGAATACAACCAGCAGGTTCCCGTTAGCCTGCCTGTATATATCCTTGGTTTTCCCGGAGTAGATTTTGTTTTCGGTATTCAGGATGCTTACCCTTTCTTGTTTAGTTTCAATATAGCCTTCCCAAAAGATGGTCTACAAGGATTTCCAGGCGTTTGCGAAGAGCGCTCAGGGAGTAATGCTTTCGCCCGATTTCGAAGTTGTGTTCAGCCATTTCCTGTCGTCTAACCTCATCATCAAGCAGTTCAAGCGACTGTTTCACTGCGGTGTCCGACACGAAATCGTCAAACTCTATCACACGGAACCCCTTCGGCATGATGTCGGTCTGATAGATTGCGTACCGGTTCATCACTATGGGTTTGCGGTAATAAACGGCCTCCACGAAAGCGTTTCCGAAACCTTCTATGAGCGATGGATAGGTGACAAGGTCGGCCGAGTAATATGCATCCGCCAGGTCATAGATATTTTGACCGTCACTGGTTTTAGACCGCTGCGGCGCGAAACGGTCATTTCCCATGAGAAGCGGAACGTCCATTGAATCGGCCAGCCTTTCAATGAACCTCTGGTATTCGTGGCCTTCGTCGCCGGAGCTGTGTGATATGACAAGCGTTGCCGGCCGTTCAAGCCACTTTGTAAACATTACCGCAAGTTCTATTCTCTTTCTAGGTACGCAGCGGGTTGGCTGCAGTACCAGGAGATGATCGTCATCCAGGCCCAGATCTTTTCGAAGGCCTACCCCGTATTCATCCGGGCCGTCCGGGTTGGTTTCAAAGTCCATGACGTTTGGTATAATGGTGGACCGCATGCCTGTTCGCCGCGCCATTTCCGTTGCGGCATGTGAATTTATAACCACATTATGAATGGTGCTCATTACCGGCGGAAACGCGGCCTGGAGATAGTCTTCCGCGGCATTGGACATGTAACGTGTTCGCTCCCATACAAAATCATGATGATGAGCTATGGTAGGTATTTCTGTTTCGGCTATCAGTCCGGTAAGGGCAAGCCCCAAGGGTACATTCATGGGAATGGCCAGGGCATTTTCAACGACAAGCATATCTATTGAAAATCTTCGTATGAACTCACACAGTTTGTCGTGCAGTGTTGCCCTGATCAAGTCCACCTCGCCGGAAAC
>SLRP01000098.1 GCA_007130845.1 Kiritimatiellia bacterium
ATAAAATAAAAATAACCTGAACTTTGATGTGTATAATGTACATAAAGGATGTTTTTGACACAATCGGCGATCAGGTGATTTCATGAATGATACCGTATTCATGGTTCTGATTCATAATGCCGCTCTTCTAATCACCCTTGCCTATGCGTACAGTCTGATTTCTGTTCGTGAGAAGGAAAGGTCTCCTTTCTGGATGAAACTGGTGATGGGCGGTGTTGTGTGCGCAATAGGCGTTTGCATAATGCTTACTTCCTGGGAGCTCGAACCGGGAATAGTTTTTGATACCCGTTCCGTTTTATTGGCCGGTTCCGGAATGTTCCTCGGCGCGGTGCCGACTGTGATAGCCATGGTTGCCGCGGGTATATTTTGCGCGGTTCAGGGGGGACTGGGAGCGTGGGCGGCCATAGCTGCTGCCTATGCTTCCGGGTCAATCGGGTTGATATGGCGCTGGTATCGCAAGGACCATCTGGCCGATATATCATGGGCAGAGCTGTACGTGTTCGGTTTGGTGGTGCATCTTGTCATGTTGGCGCTGTTTTTCCTGATGCCTTTGGATGACGCCATTAGAGTGTTGTCGGCCGTGGCACTACCCATCATGATTATTTATCCGCCGGTTACAATGCTGTTCGGCAGGATGATGTCTCACCGGTTGCAGCGCGAGCGTGCGGCCGCCAGGCTTCGGGAAAGCGAACAGCGTTATAGGAGCCTTTTTGAGAACAATCATGCCGTCATGCTTATTACTGACCCTGAAGACGGCCGGATTATCGACGCAAATTCGGCCGCTGAATCCTTTTACGGGTGGAGGCGGGATGAAATGAGAAACAAGAGCCTCGATGATATAGCCTCCGCTCCGGAATCCGGTAATGCAGATGACCTGAGTGCGATACGTAATGACGAGGCCGGATACTACATGGTGAAACACGGCCTGGCAGACGGACAACAAAGGTATGTCGAAATATATCGTGGCCAGATTACGATAGAGGGTCGCGACTTGATGTACTCCATTGTCCACGATGTAACCGAGCATAAGCGGTTGGAAGAACAGCTTCGTCAAGCTCAGAAGATGGATGCCGTAGGCCGTCTGGCTGGCGGCGTGGCTCATGATTACAATAACAAGCTTCAGGCCGTACTTGGTTTTTCCGAAATGGCCATGCATGATGCAAAGGACCAACCCGTGGTGTACGGATATTTAGAGGAGATAAGAGATGCGGCTAAGGCATCAGCTCAGCTTACCCTTCAACTCATGGCATTTGCGCGCAAACAGACCGTCAACCCCGTAGTGATCGGCCTGAATGAAGCCATTAATAGACAACTGAAGATGCTCAAGAAGCTTGTCGGCGAGGATGTGAAAATCAACTGGAAACCGGGTGATGATCTGTGGAGTGTCATGATCGATCCATCCCAGCTTGATCAGATCATGGTTAATCTGGCCTTGAACGCCCGTGATGCAATTCCGGATGTAGGGATGATTTCCATTGAAACTCAGAATCTGGAAATTGAAAAAGGCACAGACATAATGAACCCGGATGCTAAGCCCGGCGAATATGTGATGATATCAGTTTCGGATACAGGCAATGGCATGTCCGAAGAGGAGCTTGAACATATATTTGAACCATTCTTCACCACCAAGGAAGTCGGTAAGGGTACAGGTCTCGGGTTGGCCATGGTGTATGGTGTAGTTTCTCAGAACGGCGGCTTCATACATGTTCACAGCGCTCCAGGCGAGGGAACTTCATTCAAGGTTTATTTACCCAGGTCTGTTGATGTTGAAGAGCCCGTGAAAGAGGCCAAGCCGGAGAGCGCACCCGCACCGGAGCCGGGCGACGAGACGGTATTGCTTGTGGAGGATGAGGAGCTGGTTTTGGATCTTGTCCGGAAGACCCTTGAATTGTATGGGTATACCGTGTTGTCGAGCAGTGAGCCTGAAGAGGCCCTTGAAATGGCGGAGAAGCATCAGGGCAAGATTGATGCGCTCGTTACAGATGTCATAATGCCTGGAATGAACGGCCGAGCACTCTATGAGAAGATAAGCAAGATCCGTCCTGAAACAAAGGTTCTGTACATGTCGGGTTACACGGCTGATGCGATCATCCGCAGGGGAATCATTGAGCCGGGCATTGATTTGCTTCAGAAACCATTTTCGGGAACTGCCATGGCGTCCAAACTCCGCGAGGTTCTTGACCGTTCAATGACCGTTAATAAATAGACGTTTGGGCGCAATATAAGGCCGTTCATGATTTGCAGAGCACGTTTGGCGTTGACCCTGTGAGTGCGTTAACCTAGGCTCCCCTATCTCAAATCCAATGAACCGGCTGCGCGTAGTTACATTAAACACGCAAGCCCATTGTCAACCTTAGATCTGAACTGTGGAGATACCATGGCCAATACGGTTTTAATAGGCGCTCAATGGGGGGATGAGGGCAAGGGTAAGATAATCGATCTGCTTACGGAGGATCATGACTGGATAATCCGCTATCAGGGCGGTCATAACGCAGGGCACACGGTGGAAATAGGCGATCAGCGTTACGTTCTTCATCTCCTGCCTTCTGGGATACTTCATGAAGGCAAGAAATGCATAATCGGGCATGGAGTGGTTATTGACATTCTTTCGCTTCTTTCAGAAATGGATGAGGTTGTCGGCAGGGGCTTGACTGTTGAAGGGCGATTGTTCGTAAGCGACAGGGCCCATCTCATCTTTCCGTATCACAGGCTGCTTGACGAAAACCGGGAATTCACTGCTGCCACAAAGGATAAAATAGGCACTACCAAGCGAGGTATCGGTCCTGCCTATGCGGACAAGTCTTCTCGAACCGGGTTGCGCGCAGGCGACCTTCTGGAGGCTGACTTTCCAGACAGGCTTCGCCGCAGAATACAGGATTACAACCGGCAACTTGAAATCCTTGGCGCGGACATAGCCGATGAAGATGAACTTGTCCGTCAATATACCGAGGCGGCCCGGCGGCTGAAGCCGTATATTGCCGATACCATATCACTTTTAAATAAAGCAGCCGATTCCGGAGAATCCATCCTGTTTGAAGGCGCTCAGGGGACCATGCTTGACATAGATTACGGCACATATCCGTTTGTAACATCCTCGAGCGCCACAGCGGGCGGCGCGTGTACAGGCGGAGGGCTGGCACCCAGGCGTGTGGATCGGGTATTGGGTGTAATTAAGGCGTATGCAACTCGAGTAGGGGAAGGTCCGTTTCCTACAGAGCTTGATAACTCCGAGGGCGCCGCACTTAGAAATGCGGGCAATGAATACGGAGCGACAACCGGCCGTCCGCGCCGTTGCGGATGGTTTGACAATGTCGTGGCGAGATACTCCGCAATGGTAAACGGTGTGGATGCCTGGGCGCTTACCAAGCTCGATGTGCTTGATGAAGTGGATATCATAAAGATATGCGTTGGATACAAATATGAAGGCAAAACCTTCGATGTCGTTCCTGCCCGGGTCAGGATACTTGAAAAGTGCACACCGGTTTACGAATCGTTTGAGGGCTGGAAGACTCCGACATCCGGTGTTACCAGCTACGGCGACCTTCCTGAAAGGGCCAAGGCGTATATAGAGCGCCTGGAGGCGTTAACAGGTGTTCCGGTTGCCATGATATCAGTAGGCCCTGGACGTGAACATTCACTGGTTCGGGAGGAGGTTGCGACAGCAGATCATGGTCGAGCCAGCTAAAGTTCCCCGGCACGTAGCGGTAATCATGGACGGTAACGGTCGTTGGGCCAGAAATAGGGGCCTGCCGCGCGTTAAAGGGCATGAGGCCGGGGCGGAATCCGTTCGTGCCGTGGTCCAGGCATGCCGCGAGGCAGGCGTGGAATACCTCACCCTGTACGCATTCAGCGTTGAAAACTGGATACGTCCCAGGGATGAGATTCGCGGACTCATGACCCTGCTCCGTCTTTTCCTCAACAAGCATGAAGATGAACTTCATAAGAATAAAATACGTTTGAGGGTTGTAGGGCGGTTGGGCGATCTTCCAACCGGTATTCAGAAGGAGCTTAAACGCGTAATAAAGGAAACCAGTGATTACGGAAATGGAACCGTTACGCTGGCTTTAAGTTACGGGGGCCGTTCCGAAATTGTAGATGCGGTTCGTATATTGGCGGATAAGGCTAGAAAAGGGGAATTAAACCCTGAAGATATCGATGAAGAAATGATCTCCAGCCATCTTTACGCGCCCGATATTCCGGATCCGGACCTCATGATCCGCACGAGTGGTGAAATGCGAATAAGCAATTTTCTGCTCTGGCAGATATCCTATGCTGAAATCTATGTCACAGATGTATTGTGGCCGGATTTCCGTGAAGAGGATTTCAACAATGCGCTGAAAGAATTTGCGCGCCGTCACCGACGGTTCGGAAATGTTGAATAGGAGTCGCCATGTTAAAATACCGGCTTCTTAGTGCCGTCATAATGCTTTCATTGGTGGGTGCGGCGGTCTTTCTTCCCCCTGTATTCAAGTTGATTGCTCTTTTGTGCATTTGTGCCGTCGGGATGTGGGAGTTCTACGGAATTCTGGAAAAGGCGGGTATCGGGCACTATAAATTCACGGGACTGGCATGTGGATGTCTGCTGATTGCCGTTACGTGGTTCGGCTTGCAGTTTGGAAGCCATGAAGATGCATTTGCTCTGGTATTGCTCATGCCGGCTCTCATCCTGGCGGTTGTATTGATTCGTCAAATATTTGAAAAGACGGACGTGAAGCCCCTAGAGACGATAGGATCAACTCTTCTTGGTGTTTTCTTCGTGGCATTTTTTTTGAATTTTATCGGTATATTGCTCGTGGGTTGGGGAGATTCTGAAGGCCGCTTTCTGCTGATTTACATGGTTGTCGTGGTAAAAAGCACCGACATCGGGGCTTATTTTACCGGATGCGCCATTGGCCGGCATAAGCTGATACCGCGGATTTCACCTGCCAAGACATGGGAAGGCTGTGCCGGAGGGCTGTTGACAGCGGTAGCGGCCAGCCTGATATTCTTGTCGCTTGCTTCATGGAATATCGGCGGTATGCCGGTGCGATGGACGGATGGAGTTGTTTTGGCTTTCCTTCTAGCCATGGCGGGCATTATGGGCGACCTGGCGGAGTCCATGGTAAAACGGGCGGGCGGCATAAAGGATTCCGGCCAGTGGATTCTGGGTATGGGCGGATTGCTTGATGTTATAGACAGCATTCTTTTTGCTGCGCCGATACTCTTTGTTTACGTATTCTTCATTTTATGAAAGGGTATTGACCCTTGTTAAACATTAATAGGACAGTTGAAATAAATGATTGATATTATCTACCCCTTGATTGTGGTTCTCCTGTTGTTCGGCATTACAATCTTTGTACACGAGCTGGGTCATTACCTAGTCGCCAGATGGTGCGGAATGAAGATCGAGGTATTCTCGATAGGTTTCGGTAGGGCAATCTGGCAGACCGAGAGAGCAGGAATAATATATAAGGTCGGTTGGTTGCCGTTCGGCGGTTATGTGGCGCTGCCTCAGATGGATCCCAGTAGCCGGATATCCACCGAAGAGGATCCGGAACACGCCAAACTTCCGGGGATAGCCCCATGGCGGAAAATCGTTGTCGCAATTGCCGGCGCCGCAGGCAAT
>SLRP01000238.1 GCA_007130845.1 Kiritimatiellia bacterium
GCGCTTCTTTATCCGCAATTAGCGCCCCTGGCCGCTTCCTGTGTGATATACTATTCGGATAGCTCGGCTTCCACCCAGCCGCGAACGGAATTTATTAGATAGATTTTTTCCGCGCCTGGAAGGTCATCCCTCATTATTATCTGTTCGGTTATTATTTCCTGTTCAATAAGTTGTGCTCTCATAGTTCCAGGCAGTAATCCTGAGGTAACGGGAGGCGTTGTATACTTGCCGTCCTTGAGGATAACCACATTAGCCGTGCAGCTTTCCGTTATTTCTCCATCCTCGTTCCATAGAATTACATCGTCGCAGCCGGGATGTTCGCGCTCTGCAGTGTCATAAGTCTGCCTGTTCGTTGTTTTATGATAGAGGAACCGGTTTGAACGCATGACCGGGCTGCGCGCCAGCCCTGCACGTATCGATCCGGATTGATTCAGGTTCCTTGCATGAGCCGCTTCAATGCTGATATTACCCCTTTCGTCCACAAGGAGACGTATCCTGCGAGGTCTGCGGTCAAAATCTTCCGAAGTCTTGTAAAGCTTCTCCCTGATTGATTCCGGGGAAACCGATATCCCGAAATAGCGCCCGGACTCCATCAAACGGTCGAGGTGCCGGTCCAGGAGATAGTAACCGCTTTCAGGATTCCATAGTATTGTTTCCAGGAGTGAAAATACGGGCCTTTCAACGCGGAGTACTCTCGATTTTGCCTCGCACTCAGCGTATTCGGCATCCGGATCGGAATCCCATACTATGCCTCCCCCCGTGCCGAATTCCGCAACCCGTGTTCCCTTATTGATGTGGACCGTTCGAATGGCAACATTGAACTGCGCCTGTCGTTCAGGGCCTATGTAACCGATGCATCCCGTGTAAATTCCCCGGGGTGAAGTTTCAAGTTCCCGGATAATTTGCATGGTTCTTATTTTTGGGGCGCCGGTAATGGATGCACAGGGGAACAAGGCGCGGAAAATATCCTTCAGCGAAGCAATCGATTCCGCCGAGACGGAGGAGGTCATCTGCAGAACCGTGTCATACCGTTCAACATCGAAAAGCCGGGGTACTTTAACGGTTCCAGGCCTCGCTATCCGTCCGAGATCGTTCCGTATCATGTCCACGATCATCAGGTTCTCGGCGCGGTTTTTTGCAGAGTGGCGCAGTTTGAGCGCCCGCTCCTCGTCGTCGCTCCATGTAAGCCCCCTTGCCGCAGTGCCCTTCATTGGTCGGCATGTCATCCGGGGGCCATCCAGCCTGAAAAACAGCTCCGGAGATGCAGAGCATACAAGATCATCCCCTGTGTCTATATATGCCCCGTATCCCCCTTGCTGGGATTGTGTCAGCGCATTGAAGAAGGAGAGGGTGTCGCCGTTGAAATGTGAATGAAGGCGGAATGAATAGTTTACCTGATACGTTTCGCCTCTTGCGATATAATCCTTGATGGCGGCTATGGAATTGCGATAGGCGTCCAGATCCAGGGAGTGCGACCAGCCGTTCATGCTGAATGTACCCGTTGCTGAAAATGGAATGGAGACAGGATGGCCCTGCTTGTGTATTGCGAACCATAACAGGGGAAGTGATCCGGGCCTGTGTACCTGCATGGCAGGTTCGAAGGCAGGAGCGGCCTCATAGGATATGAAGCCTACGGCTGTATATCCTATGCGTGTTGCCAGCTCGACTTCATCCAATGCAGGCAGAATATCTTCGTGCCTGTGCACACTGATTACTCGTTCCGGGGAATCGAAGTACAGCCAGTTCGCTCCCTGTCTGTCCGCGCGGACCTGGATCAGGCCGCTGCCCGGATTCATGGGCCCGCTATACTCCAGACCCTCATTGCTGAATTTCATGTCAGTCATTCCATTCGGTATTATTCAAAGGGTTATTGAGCACTTAAATGAACCTGCTCCAAATATTCATCCCGTACTGCAAGGATGCTTCGGCAATCGTCTGAAGACGGGACTCATTATTCGCCTGTAGCCGCGTGTATCCTCTGATATATGTTGAATATACACGGGATTACTATCAAGCTTTGGTTTTATTGCGGATTTTGTGAAATATACCGGTTCATGGTATGTTTATTGTAGTGTGATTGGGAGGCTGATGAAGGTTGTATTCATGGGGTCGGATATATTGGCGTGTCCTGCCTTGAAACGTCTGATTGATCATTCGGAATACGAGGTTGCAGCGGTGATAAGCCAGCCGGACCGTCCAAAGGGCCGGAATCCCAAGCCGTCTCCTTGTCCGGCCAAGGCGGCCGCCGAACAGGCGGGACTGCCCGTTTTGACTCCTGAAAAGATTTCATCAAGGGATTCCGTCAACCGGATAAGCCGTTTGGATCCGGACATAATTGTTGTGGCCGCGTACGGCCAGTATATCAGTTCAGAAATTTTGGAAATACCCGTTAATGGAGCCATAAACATTCATCCATCCCTGTTGCCCAAATATCGGGGCGCTGCCCCGATACAATGGGCTGTTGCACAAGGCGAGACTGAAACCGGGGTGACCATACTATACGTTTCCAGTGAAATGGATGCCGGAGATATCATACGGCAGGAAAAGCTTGCGATCGAAGATGATGATACTGCTGAAACCCTTGCCGGACGCCTGGCCGGTCTAGGCGCGGACCTTCTGATGGATGTCCTTGAAGATATTCGTTTTAATCGCGTCAGTCGCACGCCCCAGAATCACGAGCAGGCAACAATGACCAGGAAACTCAAAAAGGAGGACGGCCGTATTGACTGGAATCTTCCTGCTGAGATATTGCGAAACAGAATAAGGGGGTTTGCGCCATGGCCGGGATGTTTTTGTAAAATGCCCGATGATTCCATTCTCAAGATATGGAAAGCAGGGGTGGAAAAGTACGAAGGAGATGCTTTGCCTGGCACCGTTTTATCATCCAGGGGGAAAGGACCGCTAATAGCGACCAGCGTTGATGCTTTGCGGCTTCTTGAGGTTCAACCGCAAGGAAAAAAACGAATGAATGCGAATGCCTTTCTATGCGGACGAAAATTACAGCCTGGCCTCAATTTGCGATGATTCAGGCATTTATATCGCAGTGTGACTGATGGAATTAATCAAGTTTATGGTTGAACTTTCTGATGCATATGCGAAGGTTGATTACTTCAAGAAATTCCCCTGTCTGCGGGAATTCGGCAGTATTCGGCCGCACGATGGCTGTGTCTGCGTTAAACATCGTGGCGCATGTTTGTCCGCTGGGTGACATGGCAGAATGACATGTTAAGCCATGATTACCAATGAATGACATGCGAATAAAAGCAAGGAGGTATGAAATTATGTCCTCAACAATGGATAAACAGAATTTTGGAGATGAAACAATTGATATCCGCCACTCGGATAACTACGCCCAGGAGTACATTGAGGGCTTTGTTGAAAAATGGGATGACCTGATAGACTGGGATCGCAGGGCTACAAGTGAAAGTGATTTCTTCATTAACGTTCTTAAAGAACATGGCGCCAAACGGGTTCTTGATGTTGCGACAGGAACCGGATTCCATTCTGTAAGGCTGCTGGAAGCCGGTTTTGAGGTGGTGAGCGCCGACGGCAGCGCTCACATGCTGGCCAAGGCTTTTGAGAACGGACTTAAACGCGGCCATATTCTTAGAACAATCCAGGCCGATTGGCGGTGGCTGAACAGGGATGTCCACGCCCTTTATGATGCCGTTATATGCCTTGGAAACTCATTTACCCACTTGTTCTCGGAGCGGGACCGCCGCAAGGCGCTTGCGGAATTTTACGCGACACTGAGACACGACGGGATACTGATTCTTGATCAACGCAATTATGACGCGATCATGGATCATGGTTATTCCAGCGATCACGAATATTATTATTGCGGTGATGACGTGAAGGTTGCCCCGGAACATGTGGATGATGGTCTTGCGAGGTTTCGTTATCAGTTTCCGGATAAATCGGTATACCACTTGAATATGTTTCCTTTAAGGAAGGAATACACTCGGCGACTGATGCGCGAGGTCGGATTCCAAACCATAGACACATACGGTGACTTTCAGGAAACCTACAGGGAGCATGAGCCTGATTTCTTCATACATGTGGCGAAAAAGACCTATTCAGACGAAGAGATCGACGAAAGCAAGGAAACTTCGAAATGAAGAAAGACTATACTGACGCGGTTCACACTGCGCGCGATTATTACAATAGCAAGGATGCGGATAACTTTTATTACACCATCTGGGGCGGTGAGGATATCCACATCGGTTTGTACCAGTCGGAAGATGAACCGATTTTCGAGGCAAGTCGCCGCACTGTCGAGAACATGGCTTCCCGCTTGCAGGGAATATTATCGGACCAATCTCGCGTGATAGATCTTGGCGCGGGATACGGCGGGTCCGCCAGGTATCTTGCCAAAACATTCGGGACGAAAGTTGTAGCCCTTAACCTTAGTGAGGTGGAAAACGAACGCGACAGGCAGATGAATCGCGAACAGGGGCTCGATCACCTGATAGAGGTGGTGGACGGGAGTTTTGAGGAAATACCGTTCGAGGACGGGTCCTTTGATGTCGTGTGGTCCCAGGATTCATTTCTGCATAGCGGAAATAGAAAGAAGGTAATTGAAGAGGTTGCTCGCGTTCTGGCGCAGGGCGGCGATTTCATTTTCACCGACCCTATGCAGGATGATGACTGCCCGGAGGGAGTCCTTCAGCCCATTCTTGACCGGATTCACCTTGAAACGCTGGGATCACCTGCTTTTTACAGGGAAGAAGCCCTTAGCAGAGGCTTGGAAGAGGTGGCATTTGAAGATCACACCGAACAGCTGTCGAATCACTATGCCCGTGTTCTCAAGGAATTGAGCAGCCGTGAAGAGGAAATAGCCGGTGTGGTGAGCAATGACTATATTGAACGGATGAAGAAAGGCCTGCAGCATTGGGTTGACGGTGGTAAAAAGGGTTATCTTGCCTGGGGGATTTTCCATTTCCGTAAAAAATAATGAGTTTTAACTGAGATGGGATCCCGCTTATTTCTTACTTCATCGGGCAATGCCTCTCACAGTTTGTCCCGTCCGGCAGCCATTGTGTGAGTGAATCCCGCCGGAGTGCTGTATATTAACAGCATGAATTTCTCTGAAAATGTAAGGAATAAACTCCAGCTGCTGCCTGACAGGCCTGGCGTGTACTTCATGCGGGATCGCCACGGCAAAATCATCTATGTGGGCAAGGCTGCATCGCTCAGAAACCGGGTTAGAACATACTTTCGTAAAGGCACCCTTAGAAGCGCTGAGCCGAAACTCCGCGGGCTTATCCGAACCATCGATGATTTCGACTGGCTTGTCTTGAGAAACGACGCGGAAGCTACCCTGACCGAGGGCCGTCTTATCAAGGAGTATCGTCCCCGTTACAATGTGTTGTTCCGGGATGATAAGCGATTTCTTCTGCTCAGGGTGGATATGAACGAGCCCTTTCCGAGATTCACCACTTGCCGGATCAACAAGGAGGATGGGGCTGTATACTTCGGGTCCTATGCCTCTTCCGCATCCGCCCGCGTTGCAAAGGAATTTGTTGAAAAGCGGTTCGGCC
>SLRP01000042.1 GCA_007130845.1 Kiritimatiellia bacterium
CCACTGCTCCATGAACAATGATAAAGGACGGATTCAGACACATGTATTTTTTCCTTCAACAAGGCCGGTGTTTACATGTTGAATATGTGTATGCAGTCTTCAGTCCAATACGGTTCAGAAAATGAGTACAGGCCAGCCATACCTCGATTGGCTCGCATCGGCTTCACGGTGTGGATGATTATCTGGACCCCTGTTATCCTGTGGGCGTACGGCCCACAGAACTTTCTATGGCTCTGCAACCTGGCGCAATTCCTTATCCTTTATTCAGTCTGGACGGAAAATCGGTTGATACTGTCCAGTCAGACAGGACTCCTTCTTGCGGTCGGCACAGGGTGGACACTGGATTTCGTAATAGCCGTGATATTTTCGGGCAGCATAACCGGGTTCACGGGTTACATGTTCGATCCGGAAATTCCGTTTACGGCACGTATCGCATCCTTATACCATGTATTCGTGCCTGTTTTCGCGGTATGGCTGTGCTTGCGGATCGGTTATGACAGTCGCGGATTCCCCCTTCAGTGCGTAATCGGAGCCGCCGCCTTGATCGCTTCATGGCTGTTAACGGAAGAATATCGCAATGTTAATTGGGTCTATTCGCCGTTTGGAATTGATCAGGTTTGGGCTCCGCAAGCCGCCTATGTCGGCCTGCTGATTCTTCTCTATCCACTGATCCTTTATCTGCCGGGGCACGGGCTCATGCTGGTTGCACAGAGTTACATGCAGCGCAGACACCGGGGATCAAGGACATGTTAAAGTCGGCATCTGCTTGACTGCGCTCTAATTCCGTAGCAGGGTTGAAGTGTTGCTGGGGGCGCCTTCGGCTGAGATTCCATTGGTCATGGAAACCCCAAGAACCTGTACGGGTAATGCCGGCGCAGGGAAGCGACTCGAGCCTTCCGAACGTCCGCATTCATCCTGCTCCAGCATGAATTATGAGAAACCCTGGAAAGGAAAAACGAAAATGGGAAAAACTGCGGGTATTGTAGGCGCAGGGGTTATGGGGCGTTTGCTCGCCTTGGAACTGAATGAACACGGCTGGGATGTAACCATCTTTGACCGCAACGGAGTGGAAGGCAGGGACAGCTGTTCATGGACCGGAGCGGGCATGATAGCGCCCTACTGCGAGCTTGAAGCTGCGGAACGCGTTATTACCCAACTGGGCGTACAATCAGCCTCCAGATGGCCGGCCATCATTAAGCGCCTTCCAACGCCCGTTTACTATCACAGCAGGGGTAGCCTGGTAGTGGCACACCCCAGGGATCGTAACGAGCTGGAACGGCTGCGCCGTCGCGTGAACGAAAATGCGCCGCGGCCCGACATAATGAGCGAGATCAATGGCAAGGAACTTGGAGAACTTGAACCTGATCTTTCCGGACGTTTTCTAACAGGATTGTATTTTCCGTTCGAACAACATATGGACAACAGGGGTCTGCTTCATTCAATGGCAGAAGGCTTGAATCAGCGCGGCGTATCATTGGTCACCGAATATTCAGCAGAAACCATTGCTCCCAACCGGATAGGCCGCGGGAGCTCGGATCAATCGTTCGACTGGGTAATAGATTGCAGAGGCATGGGAGCCAAACACGACATGGCAGAGTTGCGGGGTGTACGAGGCGAATTGATATATCTGCACGCGCCTGAGGTCAATCTGTCGCGTCCTGTAAGGTTGATGCACCCACGTTACTCCATTTACATCGTCCCGCGTCCAGACGACATATATGTCGTAGGGGCAACGGCCATCGAGAGTGACGACGAGAGCGGAACTATAGCCGTGCGGTCGGCACTGGAGCTTCTGTCTGCTGCTTATACAGTTCATACAGGTTTCGCTGAAGGACGCATGCTGGAAGCATCAGTTGCGTGTCGTCCGGCATTCCCGGACAATCATCCCAGGATTCATACCGAGGACGGCCTTATCCGGATCAACGGCCTGTATCGGCACGGATTTCTGATTTCTCCCGCCCTCACGGATTTTGTTATTGGTTACATGGAAAACGGCGAGATCAAGAAAGAAGCCGAAAAGCTGTTCAGGCATCAAACCGCAGTAAATTAGCGAGGGATTTAATGATAAGTGTTACGGTAAACGGAGAAAGCAGGGAATTCAGTCATGAGATCTCTATTGCGGAGTTACTGAATAATCTGGGGTACAGGCGGGAATCTATCGCAGCTGCTGTTAACGGCGAGTTTGTTCCTCGAAAGATGTTTGACACCACATCAGTTAAAGACGGCGATACGCTGGAGATCGTTGCCCCAATACAGGGAGGGTAACCGCCGGAAAATCAGACAGGGCTTCTGTCAAAAATCTTATGAAAGGGACGAAAGCCGATAAGGATCGGTTGACGACCACGCCGACGATTACGGATTACGATCAAGAAATCCAAACCGTTTACCGTAGTCGTCGCCGTAGTCGTAGAGCGGAGAGAAAACACTAAGGAAAGGCGGAGGAAGTACCCGGTAAGGATCGGTCGACGATTACGCAGACGATCACGGATTACGATCAAGAAATCCAAACCGTTTAACGTAGTCGTCGCCGTAGTCGTACAGCGGAGAGAAAACACTAAGGAAAGGCGGAGGAAGTACCCGGTAAGGATCGGTCGACGATTACGCCGACGACCACGGATTACGATCAAGAAATCCAAATCGTTTAACGTAGTCGTCGCCGTAGTCGTACAGCGGAGAGATAACACTAAGGAAAGACGGAGGAAATACCCGGTAAGGATCGGTTGACGACCACGCCGACGATTACGGATTACGATCAAGAAATCCAAACCGTTTACCGTAGTCGTCGCCGTAGTCGTGAATCGAAATAGAATTGATAAATAGATGTTTACACAGAAAATGTTCTGTCAACTTTTGACAGAACGCTGACAGGAACATGGAGAATCAATGAATATGGACAAGCATACTCCCGAAGATTCATGGGATTTTGCGGGCAAGAAACTCAAGTCACGGCTTATTCAGGGAACTGCTCAGTACCCATCGCCGGAAATACTGTGCGAATCCATACATGCTTCAGGCGCAGAAGTTGTCACGATCGCCTTGCGCAGACAATCACCCCGGGACAAGGCCGGCGCAAGATTTTGGGACCTTATTCGCGGACTGGGAGTTCACATTCTTCCTAACACCGCAGGGTGCCGCACTGTCAAGGAGGCGGTAACCATAGCTCATATGGCGCGCGATCTTTTCGACACATCATGGATAAAACTGGAGGTCATAGGCGACGATTACACCCTTCAACCCGACACCACGGCGCTTGTGGAAGCGGCCCGCATTCTCACTGAAGACGGATTCGAAGTGCTTCCCTATACCACAGAGGATCTCATCGTAGCTCAAAGACTCATCGATGCAGGATGCCGTGTAGTAATGCCTTGGGGGGCATATATAGGATCCGCGCAGGGACTCACCAATAAATTCGCTCTGATGACCCTGAGAAAACGCCTGCCCGAAGCCACTCTGATCGTGGACGCGGGGCTGGGCAAGCCTTCAGAGGCGGCTCATGCCATGGAGCTTGGATACGATGGTGTTCTTGTAAATACAGCAATAGCGCTTGCCAGGGATCCTATTCGGATGGCGAGTGCATTCGGGTATGCGGTCAGCGCAGGCCGCTCGGGTTACGAGTCCGGCCTGATAACCCCGCGTGAAATGGCCTCTCCAAGCACACCGACTCTGGGTCAGCCTTTCTGGCACACGGATATGGATGATGAATGATGGCTGTATGAATCAAGTTGAACCGGATCAGCGGACATTAACCTGACATGAAGATGGAATGAAACCGATGACCCCTGCGGTAATACGCTTGCAAACCATGAAAATACATTTCTCATGAACTCTGGAAATCCGCCACGCATCCCTGTTGTTTGGACCATTGCCGGAACGGACCCTGGCGGAGGGGCGGGAATCCAGGGAGATCTCAAGACCATGCAGGCATTCGGTGTATACGGATGCTCGATAATCACGGCCGTTATTGCACAAAACACGGAGGGTGTTGCCAGGATTGAGCATACCCCGCTGGACATGCTGGAAAGCCAGATTGATGCACTTCGGGAGGATCTCCCGCCCGACATGGTGAAAATCGGTGTTCTCGGACGCTCCTCCTCCGTTCAATACATAGCTCGCGCCCTCAACTCCATCAAGGCGCCCATTGTTTACGATCCGGTATTGAGTTCATCCAGCGGAGCATCCTTTCTCGAGCCGGACACCCTTGAATCCGTCCTCGATTCACTGCTCCCGCTGGTTTCACTGCTGACCCCTAACATTCCTGAAGCCGAGACCCTTTCGGGAACTACGATCCGGTCATTCAGCGACACCGAGAAGGCAGCACGGATATTGATTGATATGGGCGCCGGATCAGTCGTCATCAAGGGAGGTCACCGGGATGGAGACCATTGCCGGGATTATTGGACCGACGGGTCTGATCATGCATGGTTGACAAGCCACAGGCTTGCCTCCCCTAACACCCACGGGACCGGATGCACTTTTTCATCGGGTGCGGCATCCGCAATGTCTCTCGGATGGCCTATGCTGGACGCACTTGTCATAGCAAGGGCATACATAAGCCAGGGCATACGGCTTGCCCCCGGCCTGGGGCACGGCAACGGGCCCCTTCATCACGGCCCATGGCCTGCGCACCCTGAAGATCTTCCATGGATAAGCGAAACGGCTGAAAACAGCGGCCGTACCTATCATTTCCCGGATCTCGGCAAAAGGCCTGTCGGGATATATCCAATAGTTGAGTCGGCCGAATGGATCGACAGACTGGCCGAAGCTGGGGTCGACACCGTTCAGATCCGGATAAAGAAGAAGATCAACCGGGAAATCTCCGCGGAACTGCGTGAGGCTATCACTAGATCGCGGAAACTCGGAATACGGCTTTTCGTGAACGACCACTGGGAAGCCGCAATCGAGGGAGGGGCCTATGGAGTGCATCTGGGACAGGACGACCTTGACCCGATAGTGGTTGAACGCATAATGAACGCCGGGCTGAGGCTGGGCATAAGCACTCACTCCTTTGCAGAAATGTCCCGGGCATGGAATTATCGTCCATCCTACATGGCAATAGGAACCGTATACCGTACTGCATCCAAGACAATGAACTATGAACCGTTAGGGATCGGCACTTTCAGAAAATTATGCGCCCTTTCCCCTGTCCCTGTAGTTGCCATCGGCGGGTTGAAAGTCGAGAATGCCGGAGCTGTGCTGGAAGCCGGCGCGGACGGTATAGCGGTCATATCCGACATATCGGAGGCCGGGGACGTAAGGAAACGCGTCAGTGAATGGAAAAACTTATTCAAAGAACACCCCGGCCTCAAAAAAAATAATGCACCGCTTTCCAGAACAGGGGTCGGGTATCAGGACAAAAACAATGGCCTTGTTCCCCGTTGATGGTACTGGTTAATACACGAACAAGGCCAAGGCTAGAATAAGTACACCCAGGCCCAGCACTATCCAGGCGATATTTCTGAAATCCCTGTCATTTCTGGACCACCACTGAACAGTCTGC
>SLRP01000162.1 GCA_007130845.1 Kiritimatiellia bacterium
AAGCGTTCGCCGGGGGTAGCGGGTAAGTAATTCTTACGAGCGGCGCAACGCGCCGCGAGGACCGTTACCGTACAGAAAAGTGGTCGGGGCGGCGAGATTTGAACTCGCGACCTCTTGTACCCGAAACAAGCGCGCTACCAGGCTGCGCTACGCCCCGATTGATTGTTTAGTGTGTCGCAATTCGGTCTTGACGCAGGTAATCTACCTTAACCCCATGACATGGCAAGAGTGAAATATTCTGCACCTGCACCCATTCCATGGTAGAAAATGGGTGACAGGCCGACTTAAATCCGGTTACACATCGAATCCTAATGAACAAGAAAATCATAGAGGGGCGGGGTAAATTCATTTCTTTTGAAGGCCCTGAAGGTAGCGGGAAAACAACACAGGCCCGTCGCCTTATTACCCGGCTCGAAGAAAACGGCCTGGAGGTAGTCTATACCCGTGAACCCGGAGGGACTCCAACCGGCGAGGCCATCCGCGAAATCCTTCAACACGACAAGACAGGCGACGAAATCAGTCCCAAGGCCGAGGTCCTCCTTTTCGCAGCCAGCCGCGCACAGCTCGTCTCGCATGTCATACTGCCGGCGCTCGAACGCGGGGCATGGGTTGTCTGTGACCGGTTCGCGGATTCCACGACGGCTTACCAGGGCTATGGCCGCGGATTCGAAGTGGAGCAGATGATCGCCATAAATCAATTTGCCATCGGCAACGCGGTTCCGGATAAGACAATTCTGCTCGACCTGGATCCGAACAACGGATTTAAACGTGTCGCTCAGCGCCTCCTGAAAAATTCCGATACACTTGACAGAATCGAAAGCGAGGCAAGATCGTTTCATGAAAGGGTGCGAAACGGATACATCGAACTTGCAGGGAAATGGCCTGAAAGATTCCGGATTATTGATGCCTCGAGGGACGAGGATACGGTTTTTGAGGATATCAGGAGGATAGTCCGCGATGAGTTTGGGATCTGAACTTTCTGAGGCATGGCAGGGTATTCGCCGCAGCTTCGATGATGGGCGGCTGGCACATGCTTATATCATAGCCGGTTCACCTCGCGGCAACGGCAGGGTGTTCGCTGAATCCATGCTGAAGCTTGTCAACTGCACGTCTCAGGACAAACCATGCAATGAATGCAGTGCATGTACCCGCATAGAACAGCATATCTACCCGGATATCTTCTGGCTGGAACCGAGCAGCAAGGGCCGCTTTATCCGGGTGGATGAAGTCAGGGAGTTGATTAACAGGATCAACCAGACTTCGTACGAGGGCGAATGGAAGGCATGTGTCATTACATACGCTGAACGGTTGTCCGAGCAGGCTTCCAACGCATTTTTGAAAACACTGGAGGAACCGCCAGGACAAAGCCTGATCCTTCTTCTTACCGCTGCTCCCCAGTTTCTGCTTCCCACAATTAGATCCAGATGTCAGTTGGTCTCCCTGGATCCGGATGTCATTTCCGGTGAAAGCGATGCATGGAAAGAGGATATGATGAAGATTCTTAAAGAAATTGCACCTTGCGACCCTCTGGAATCCCTGGCTTTTTCCGAAAGAATCAGGATGCTGCTGGATGGATTGAAAGAGCATATTCGAAAAGAGGTCGAATCAGCCCAGGGGGAGGATGAGAAGAAGGATATTGAAAACAAGAAAAAGGAACAATTGCGTGTGGAGGCCGTTATCCAGTCCAGGCTTCTGGAAGTGCGGGCTGAATGTCTGAAGATGATTTATCTATGGCATAGGGACCTGTTGATGTGCGTTCTGGACGATGATGAGACCCTGATACATTTCAAAAATGATGTCGGAATCCTGCGGAAACAGGCGGCTTCCATGGATATACCGGAAGGATTGCGCCGGTTGAACGAGATTGAAATCATGGCAAGAAGACTGAACCGGAATATGCCGATTGTAGCCGTGTGTAATTCCGCAATGTCCTCTGAATTCAGACGTAATGCATAAAGCCTCTGTTTTACGCAGGTTTGTTGCCGTTACTCATTTCAATTGCCTGCATGCGGGAAGCCGCCTTCCCATCAAAGGTGGACAGTGATGAGATGACTTGATAATCTCAACGGCATTGTAATTAGAAAGATGGAAGGCATCCGTCATTATCGGGACCGATTATAAGAATCCGGTTAAGGAGTTGCCATGGATATAAATGAAATTAAAAACATCATAGAGCTCATGAAGGAAAACGAGCTTACGGAATTTGAAATCCAGGAAGAGGATTTCAGAATCCGGCTTAAACGCGGCAGTGACGGGGAGGCAATTATTGCTCCACCCATTCCGGCACATGCGCAGACACCGCCTGAACCCGCTTCAGCATCAAGCATATCGGATACGGTTCCGGCCCAGACAGCGGATGAGGATGAAGGCCTGATAGAGATCAAGTCCCCTATTGTGGGAACGTTTTACAGGTCGAGTTCTCCAGATGCTGAACCCATGGTCACGGTCGGGCAGGAAGTTGATGCCGATTCCATTGTCTGCATCATAGAGGCCATGAAGGTAATGAATGAAATCAAGGCTGATGTGAAGGGCGTAATTACAAAGATCCTGGTGGAGAACGCGACTCCGGTTATGTACGACCAGCCTCTGTTCAAAGTAAAACCCCTTTAGGCCATACCCATGTTCCAACGCATTCTGATAGCAAATCGCGGCGAAATAGCCTTACGAATCATCCGCGCATGCAAGGAACTAGGTGTCCGGGCCGTGGCTGTGTATTCGGAGGCTGATGCCGATTCCCTGCACGTACAGATGGCTGATGAAGCCATTTGTATCGGGCCGTCTTCGGCATCGGACAGTTATTTGAAGATTTCCAATATTATAAGCGCCGCGGAAATTGCAGACGTCGAGGCAATTCATCCCGGATACGGATTTCTTGCCGAAAACGCTCATTTTGCCGAGATATGCGCCAACTGCCGGATTGTTTTCATAGGTCCGAGCCCGGATAACATCAGGACGATGGGAGACAAGGCTGTTGCCAGAGAAACCATGCAAAAATCAGGAGTGGCTGTTACTCCCGGCAGCGAGGGGGTTCTTGCAAACAAGGATGAAGCCCTCAAGTGGGCGAAAAGAATCGGGTATCCCGTTTTGGTAAAGGCCGCCGCGGGCGGCGGCGGCAAAGGGATGCGGGCTGCTCACAACGACGTAAGCCTTGTACAGGCTTTCATGACGGCCAGCTCCGAGGCTGAGCGGGCTTTCGGATATTCCGGCATGTACATGGAAAAATATGTGGAGAAGGCCAGGCATATCGAGGTCCAGATCCTCGGCGATGAAGCTGGAAACATAGTTCACCTGGGTGAGCGTGACTGCAGTATTCAGCGCAGGCATCAGAAACTGATAGAAGAGGCTCCCAGTCCCGCTCTAGATGATGATATCAGAAGGAAAATTCATCGGGCTGCAGTTAAGGCGGCTGAGGCCGTTAAGTATCGAAATGCAGGGACAGTTGAATTTCTGTATGACGAAAAGACACGGGAATTCTACTTCATGGAAATGAATACCCGTATTCAGGTCGAGCATCCTATATCGGAGGAAATAACGGGCATTGATCTGATCAAGGAGCAGATCCGTGTCGCGGCAGGAGAATCCCTTTCCTTTTCCCAGCGCGATATCAGAATGCACGGACATTCCATTGAATTCCGTGTAAACGCGGAGGATCCATACCGTAATTTCACTCCATCTCCCGGACATGTTGAACGAGTGCATTTCCCGGGAGGCAACGGCGTCAGAGTGGATTCGCATGTATACAGCGGTTATGATATCCCGCCTTATTATGACAGCATGGTCGGCAAGATTATCGTTAAGGGAAATGACCGCGAGGAAGCGCTGTCACGCATGTATCGAGCATTGGATGAGTTCAGGATCGAAGGCATCTCAACGACGGTGCCGCTGGGTCTTGCACTGCTTGCGGACGCCAGATTTGGCGCGGGCGCCTACGATACGCGCTTTCTTGAGCATTTTCTTGAAGAGGGCACGTTCCATATGTCAAAACAACAGTAACGTATGGGTGATACGCCATGCATAAGGAAGCCGGGGATGGCTTGTCCGCAGATGAAATTAAACGCCGTGACTCCAATGAGGATTCTTCGGTAGAGGATAACGATCATGGCATCATAAGGATCCACAACGATGTCATAGCCACCATTGTCCGAATGGCCGTTATGAAGGTGGCAGGCGTCGCGGGTTTGAGCGGATCAATGGTGGATGGCTTGTCCGGCATTCTAGGGAGAAAAAATGCCAACAGCGGCATTGAGTTGGAGGCGACCGAATCCGGGATTGTAGTCGAGATCAATGTTGTTATGGAATACGGGGTAAGAATTCCCCAGGTCTCGTGGCAGCTTCAGACAAATGTGTGCGAGGCGGTGGAAAATATGACCGGGAGAAAAGTAAACGCTGTTAACATTGTGGTGCAGGGGATTCGACTCTCGAATACCAGCCCGCGATCAGATACCGGAGAGGATGGGAATTGAATTATGAGAAAAGCCATACATGTACTTACTGGGTTGATACTGTTGATAGTGCTTACGGGGCAGGCGGCATTCATTTATTACGCAATACATTTTGATTTCACGTTATGGGAGAGATCTACGGATGTCCTTGCCGCATCTCCGCAATGGGCTGTCCTTGCCGGTATCGCTCTTTTTGCAGTGACCGTAATATACCTTGTTTCCGGTATTCCCCGGCGCCTGGAGGAACAATACATCACATACAAGAGCGATGGAGGTGAAGTCAGTATCAGCGTTAAGGCCGTAAATGACCTCCTTTCCAGGCTGGACGGTGAATTCGCCGATATTGTCTCCCTGAAATCGTCGCTGCGGCCTCGCGGCGGATCCATGGATGTCGACTTCGATATCAAGGTTAAGGCGGGCGCGCTGATACCCGAACTCACGCGGCTCCTGCAGGATCGTGTCCGGGAAAGCATCCAGGACAATCTCGGGCTTGCCGATATACGCAATGTCAGGGTCATGGTGCGGGATATTGTCGGAGCGGTTCCTCAAAACGATAAGATCCGGGATGAATTGAGTGAATAGCCTTATGGACTGGAACAGCATTTCCGAGGAGTATCTTTCCGTAGCGGAGCAGGTTTTTGGAGAACTCAGGGAAACCATTGAACGTGTTGGTGAAAAGACAGCCGGTTCACTGGCTGCCGGAAACAAGATCATGATCTGCGGAAACGGCGGCAGCGCGGCGGATTCCCAGCACATGGCTGCGGAACTCGTGAACCGTTTCAAGAAGGAACGCCGGCCTTACGCAGCTATTGCCTTGACCACCGATGCGTCCATTCTTACATCCATAAGCAACGATTACAGCTACGATAATGTTTTTGAAAAACAGGTTGGCGCCCTTGCAGTCAAGGGGGATGTGCTCCTGGGCATCTCCACGAGCGGTAACGCCGGAAACGTATGCCTGGCAGTGGAGTACGCCAAATCCATTGGAGTATATACCGTTGCGCTGACTGGAGGTACCGGTGGAAAATTGATCAATGCCGCGGATACCGCTATCTGCCTGTCATGCACAACGTGTACCGCCCGTATACAGGAAGGACATGGCTTGATCATACATGCATTGTGCGAATATATTGAAGATTCGTTGAATTGAATCAGAAAACAGGAGGAGAATGACTTCATGGCAGTAGAATCATCCGAGAGTAATAAGAATTCCATTAAGCCGGATCTGGTAGTAGTAGGGTCAGTGGCCATCGATACAATCGAAACCCCTTATGACAAAAGGGAAAGTATACTAGGCGGATCCGCCAGCTTTTCATGCGCAGGAGCCTCCTTTTTTACGCAAGTCGGAATGGTTGGGGTGGTTGGAAGCGACTTTCCAGAGTCGTACACCGATCTCTACCGACGCTTCAATATTGACCTGGAAGGACTTCAAACCGTTGAAGGAGAGACTTTCCGATGGTCCGGGGTATACAGAAAGAATATGGATGAACGCGACACGTTGAGCACAGACTTGAATGTATTTGCGGATTTTTCACCGGAACTGCCGACGGCATATCGAAGCTCGCCATACCTGTTTCTAGGGAATATCGGGCCTGACCTGCAGATGCATGTCCTTGATCAGATGGATGACACCAGGTTTGTAGTGCTGGATACAATGGATCTATGGATAGAAAATGCGCGTGAAGATCTTCGAAAGGTCATAGGCAGAGTTGATCTGCTTACGCTTAATGAGTCAGAGGCACGCAATCTTACCGGGGAACATTCTCTTCCCGCTGCCGCTGCCAAACTACTCGAACTTGGCCCGCGCTATGTCCTAATCAAGAAGGGCGAGCACGGAAGCATGCTTTATTCGGAAAACGGGGTATTCATATTGCCCGCGTATCCGCTTGAAGTAGTCAACGATCCTACAGGTGCAGGGGATGCATTTGCAGGCGGCTTTATGGGATCATTGACGGAAATGGGACGTACCGATGATGAAGCAATGCGCATCGCTATTATGCACGGCAGCGTGGTCGCATCATTCGCCGTTGAAGCATTCAGCCTTGAGCGCCTGGAAAATATCAGCCGTGACGACATTGAAAACAGGGTAAATCGCTTCCGGGAAATGGTGCGGATTCCGTGACGGTCAACCAGGCGGTGGTGTCCTCGGAGGAGGGGACACACTCTGGCTGAATCTGTTAATTCAATCCACCCGTTTGTAGGGCCGCCGTGAGGCGGTTCTTCCGGCTTGTGGGTCCAAGTCATCGTCTTACGACGACCCTACAAACGCTTTATGAATTAGAATCAACCTGTTTGTAGGGCCGCCGTGAGGCGGTTCTTCCGGCTCGTGGGTCCAAGTCATCGTCTTACGACGACCCTACAAACGCTTAATGAATTAGAATCAACCCGTTTGTAGGGCCGCCGTCAGGTGTTTCTTTCGGCTCGTGGGTCCAAGTCATCGTCTTACGACGACCCTACGAACGCTTAATGAATTAGAATCAACCCGTTTGCAGGAATGCCGTTTCCGATCCCGATAGCTATTTCGTTTTGGAGGGAAAGGATAAGATTAGCCCGCATTCAAGCGTTTTCGGACTATATCCATTGAACAGGCTCCCGATCCGCTTTTGAGATCCGTATTATCATGTTTTGAGGAAGTCTCGCGGAGAGCAGTTTTTTCATTATCGGGAGATAACCGCGTTCAGTGTGTGTATGTTCGCTAAGAACGACGATGGTGTTGTTTGAAAGCGCATCAAGAATGTCGTGATGTTTCATTTCGCCTGTGACATACATGTCTGCCCGTGATTTAGACAGGACAGATGACCCTGCTCCCGCGCATACCGCCACTCTTCGTATTCGTTTGGAGCTGTTTTGTCCTTTAGGAAAGGCTGCGCGTACTTTTGTCAGGGAAAGATGCCGCTTATATCTTGAAACAACCGTGCGGGCTGAAACCGCCTTTTTCAAAGAGATCAGACGGCCCTGGCCATGCGACGGATTCGACTCTTTGTCGGGCGGACCCGGAATAATCGGGGTGCGGCTGCCCGGGCCTATTCCGTCTGAAAGCCAATCGTTGACGCCGCCCGATACGGCGTCCAAGGCCGTGTGCGGTGAATAGACGGATATGCCTTCCCGGATTGCTTTCATGACAACTCGTTGATTGCAGTCGTCATTGCGTAAATGCTGTATGGGGTTAAAGAGTATCGGATGATAGGCAACAATGATTTGACAGCCCAGGCGCACTGCTTCAGAAACTACGGCTTCTGAAAGATCGATTGTAAGGAGGATTCCTTTTACCGATGCGTTTCCCGGCGGATCAAGCAGAAGACCCGTATTATCCCAGTCTTCTGCGAGGTATGGAGGCGCGATCTCTTCCAGGGCGGTAATCACATGGCGCAGCTGCATATCTTGCGATCCTCCGTGCTTGATTGGCGTTGTGTGATAAAGTACGGCTACTTCTAAACGTTAAAGAGAAAATGACAGACGTCTCCGTCCTGTACGACATAATTTTTCCCTTCAAGCCTCATTTTTCCAGCCAGTCGAATAGCGGATTCCGAGCCGTGCTCGACAAGGTCTGCAACCTGGTAAACCTCAACCCTGATAAAACCGCGTTCGAAATCGGAATGAATAACCCCGGCGGCTTGCGGCGCTTTGGATCCGATGGGCACGGTCCATGCCCGGACCTGCTTTTCTCCAGCAGTGAAGAAGCTTTGAAGTCCCAGCAGGCTGTAAGCCGAACGAGCCACCCGTTCAAGAGCTGGCTCCTTCATGTTCAGCGACGCAAGCATTTCGCTGCGATCAGATTCGTCTAGTTCCGCAATTTCGGACTCAATTCTCGCACAGACCGGAATTACTCCTCCATCATGGGATCGCACGTACTCTTCTACTCTTTTCAAGAGCGGATTATCGTCAAACGGGTCCGATTCGCCCACGTTTGCGACATAGAGCACGGATTTTCCCGTTATAAAACCCATGCCCTTTACGATGCGTTCCAGTTCCGGTCGAGACCATGTAATAGTTCGCAGAGGCAGACCCTTTTCGAGGTGTTGAGCGCAGCAGGCAAGGGCTTCCTCCCTGTTTTTTGATTCCTTGTCGCCGATTCGTGATGATTTCCGTGTTTTGATCAATGCATTCTCGGCAAGCTGTAAATCCGCGAGCAAGAGTTCTGTTTCGATGGTTTCAATGTCTCTTACGGGGTCCATATCCCCATCCACATGGGTGACATCGGGGTTATCGAAACATCGTACTACCTGAAGTATGGCGTCAACCTCACGGATGTGATGAAGAAACTGATTGCCGAGGCCTTCGCCTTTACTTGCCCCCCGCACCAAGCCGGCAATATCCACAAGCTGCAATGCCGCAGGGATCACCTCCCTGGTCTTGATACGGCTGCTGATCAATTCAAGACGCGGATCCGGCAGAGGGACAACCCCTACATTCGGATCTATTGTACAAAAGGGATAATTGCTGGCCGATGCTCCTGAATCGGTCAAAGCGTTGAACAAGGTGCTCTTCCCAACATTTGGTAAACCTACTATTCCTGCTTTCATGACATTCCTTGAATTATGATCTGAATTGCCGGATACTATAGTCCGCCTTCGGTTATGGCAACCGGACACTGTAAAATCATATTCATCAAGTGCCGGCTTGACGCTTTGGCAGTATCCGTATTCAATGATAATTCAAGCTAGGGAGAGATTATGACTCAAAAAAAGGCGGATAAATCCTTGAAAAATAAACGCAAATCAGCACACAGGGAATATTCATCACTTGTCACCGACGGTGTGGCACGGGCGCCCAGCAGGGCCATGCTGCACGCAGTAGGGTTCTCAAACCGCGACTTCAAGAAGTCTCAGGTAGGCATTGCGTCCACGTGGAGCATGGTTACGCCGTGCAACATGCATATAGACAAGCTTGCCGAGGAGACTGATGCCGGGGTTACAGATGCAGGTGGTAAAGGCCTCATTTTTGGCACAATTACCGTTTCAGACGGCATATCCATGGGGACCGAGGGAATGAAGTATTCGCTGGTTTCCCGCGAGGTGATAGCGGATTCGATTGAAACAGTAGTGGGATGTGAATCCCTTGACGGCGTGGTGGCAATAGGAGGCTGTGACAAGAACATGCCCGGTTGTCTCATTGCCATGGCGCGCCTTAACAGGCCGGCGGCTTTTGTGTATGGAGGCACCATACTGCCCGGAACTCATAAGAAGAAGAATGTCGATATTGTGTCAGTGTTTGAAGCGGTTGGCGCACATGCCCGCGGCGATATAAGTGACCGTGAGTTAAAGCAGGTGGAATGCTGTTCCATTCCGGGTCCAGGATCATGCGGCGGAATGTATACTGCCAATACCATGGCATCAGCAATAGAGGCCATGGGAATGAGCCTGCCCAACAGCTCCGCCCAGACGGCGGTTTCCGAGGCAAAGAAGAAGGACTGCCGTGAAGCCGGCCGCGCGGTGATGAACATGATACGAAAGGGAATTCGGCCGAGAGATATAATGACACGTGAAGCATTTGAGAACGCAATTGTGATGGTTACTGCGCTGGGCGGATCCACGAATGCCGTTCTGCACCTTCTGGCGATGGCTCATGCGGCAGGAGTACGTCTTAAGATCGATGATTTCACGCGCATAGGAAAAAAGGTGCCGGTTCTTGCAGATCTCAAGCCCAGCGGGCGTCATGTGATGGCGGAACTTGTGCATATCGGAGGCACTACACCTCTCATGAAACTGCTTGTGGAGGAAGGACTCATGAGGGGCGATTGCCTTACTGTAACTGGCAGGACGATGAAAGAGAACCTGAAAGGCGTCAAGCCATACCCGAAGAAACAGGAAGTCATACGTCCACTTTCTGATCCGATCAAGAAGACCGGGCACATCGTTATTCTCTATGGGAACCTGGCGCCTGGAGGCGCCGTTGCAAAAATCACCGGCAAGGAGGGTACCAGATTCACCGGAAAGGCAAAGGTATTTGACTCGGAAACCAAAGCCCTTGATGCGATTCTGAACGGGTCTATACGAAAGGGACATGTAATTGTAATCCGTCGTGAGGGGCCGAAGGGCGGACCCGGCATGCGGGAAATGTTATCTCCTACATCGGCAGTGATGGGAAGGGGATTGGGGCGCGATGTTGCGCTTATTACGGATGGCCGTTTTTCGGGAGGGAGTCACGGGTTTGTAGTGGGCCATATAACGCCGGAAGCTCATACCGGAGGGCCACTGGCCGCCGTGCGTAACGGTGATACGATTACAATTGATGCCGAGTCCTGTGAATTGAATGTAAAAATATCAGCGTCCGAAATGAAAAAGAGGCTTTCAAAATGGAAGCAGCCTAAGCCTCGTTATCGGCGCGGAGTGCTCGCGAAATACGCTGCCCTGGTTACTTCCGCATCTGAAGGGGCGGTTACAGACGCGGGGTTCTGATTGTTATTCATAACCTGTTTCAGCATGATAGGCCCAGCGCGCTATGTTGGCATAATCGGGTTGATCGGAAACATTTGACGGGCGATATCCTCCGAACATACGGCTCTTATGAATGATGAAGACCCCTGGCATCTGGAAAAAGTCTCCGGTAATTCTACCCAGTCCGTGTCTGGAAAGAAACGCTGCGCGTATGGCTTTGAAAAATATCCGCATGCCTGCAATCTGTGAGAAACTTCCCTTGATCAGCCCGAAAGCCCGGTAAAGTTCGCATTGGGGGTCGCTTACGCGCGGCAGGTCGTCCAGGTTGTATCTGGTGAAAAATGCCATTGCTTCTTCGTCGGAAGCCATATGGACAAGCACTATGCGCAGCCCGGCCGCTTCTATCTGTTGTCTTTTCCGCGATATATTGCTCAGAGACTCCCTGCAGAATGGAGACCCGAAATGCCGGAGAAAAACAAGCATGATTGGAGTTGTCTGAGACAGCGCGTTGAGTGAGTTTCCATCCTGGGTATTGAACCTTTCCAATTGCTCGTCTATGGGTGGAATATCCCACACCGCTCCATGATCCTGATGCGGCTGCCTGGCCACATCCCGTAAAATCACAGCGAAGAAGGGCAGCCATATAACGCTTCCAATCAGAATGACATGGGCATATCCGGCATCTAGGTCTCCCGATGCATAGAGGCAGAGATATCCCATGCACGCAAGAAGTTTGACTGTAAAGCCCGCGAATACGACTACCCAGTGCTTGTAGGGATTTATTGCCGCAATCAAATAGGCAATCCCGAAGACACCCTTGATCAGCCCCATGTACTGCCACAGTTCAACGGGCTGAACTGCGTCAATACCGGACCACCGAATAGATAAATGAGGCGCGACAATTGACAGCAGGCCCATGGATATAAAGACAAGGCCTGCGATACTCAATACAGCGCGCATCCATGGCCTAGGCTCAATGCTTGAATAATAAATACTCATTAACTAATCATATTGGAAATTGTACTCAGCGTAAAGAGATAGCTTGCCGAAGCCGGCGAATTACGGCGTGAACTCTGGCAGAGTGCCGTGCCGGAATCCCGGTCGGCATATCTTTGCCATCTATATTGAATCTCAAATGTTTCCCAGGAAAGATTGCAGATCCTCCCCAGCAACCAATCGGGCGGATCCTCGATACGTAATAGGGGATATTAAAACTCGTAGAAGGCCCCCAGGCGGATTTCATCAAATATCTCAACGCTTGATTCAGGATCAAAGAATAGCCGCACGGCGGTGCTTACGGTAAAGGATACGGGGTAATTTTGAAGCTGAAGACGGAATCCCATCGGGGCATAAGCCGCTATCCAATCGTCGCCCGGAGCGTCCTCATAAAAAACCCCGGCTCCCGCGAACAGGGAATGCAGGTCATTCTCGGATCTCAGGAAGTGCCTTTGATATTCACCATGGAAACTTACATTTCTATTCCCCTCGGTTTCAACGGCTACCCCCAATTGCACGGCATGTTTGCGAGCAGGCCATAATTGAAGAGCGGCTCCGCTGTAATTCGCGTTCGGAGAGATGGAGCCGCCTTCCTGATACACCACGCCCGCCGCCGCGCCGGTTTCAGCCGCGGAAGCCTCCATGGGATCATGAAAAAGGATGCCAAACAGCAGAGCTGATGAACAAGATATGATTATCACGCGCATGATAGCCTCCTTGTTAGTTGGAACCGTTCACTGCGACTGTGCATGGGAATAAATATACATGACTGCTCTAATTGTTAAGAGAAAACCCTCCGCTTGATTTGAATGCATATTTTCGCATAGGGTAGGGGACGTTACCCATGGAAGGATTCGAAAGATGTTTAATCCCGTGAACAGTAAAATCGATTTTGCCGAACAGGAAGAGAAGATACTCCGGTTCTGGGAGGAAAAGGATGTTTTCCGGCGGTCGGTGGAACAGCGCAAAGGGGCGCCTGAATTCGTTTTCTATGACGGACCGCCTTTTGCCACAGGCCTGCCTCATTACGGCCATCTGCTCGCCGGAACAATCAAGGACATTATTCCTCGATACCAGGCCATGAGAGGTCAGTACGTGGAAAGGCGTTTTGGCTGGGATTGTCACGGATTGCCAGTCGAGTATGAGATGGAGCAGGAACTCAAGATAAGCGGCAAGCGCGATATCGAGGAGCTTGGAGTTGATGTATTTAATGAAAAGTGCCGCAACATAGTATTGAGATACACCAGGGAATGGCGACAGATTGTAACGCGCATGGGGCGATGGGTGGATTTCGATAATGATTACAAGACGATGGATCTCCCTTATATGGAATCCATATGGTGGGTTTTCAAGGCGCTGTGGGAGAAGGACTTGATTTATGAAGGTAAGAAAATTCTGCCTTATTGCCCCCGTTGCGCGACGCCATTATCCAACTTTGAAACCAATCAGGGTTACGAGGAAACACAGGATCCCGCAATCACCATCCGCTTTGCCGTACAGGGCGAGTCTCGCACATACATACTTGCATGGACCACGACCCCGTGGACATTGCCGTCCAACCTGGCCCTTGCAGTGGGACCGGACATACCTTACGTCAAGGTAAGAGACAGGGACGATGTCTATATTCTGGCGCGTGACCGGCTCAATGTCTATTACCGGAATTCCGAGGACTACGAGCTGATCGAAGAAATTCCCGGGAGTGCGCTGGCCGGTATCAAGTATAAACCGTTGTTTCCATATTATGAAAATCTCGCCGCAGACGGCGCATTCCGCGTTTTAGCTGCCGATTTTGTGTCCACGGAGGAGGGAACAGGAGTAGTACATATAGCGCCCGGTTTCGGAGAGGACGATTACCAGCTTGGCATGCGGGAAAATCTGCCCCCTGTGTGTCCCGTTGATGATGAAGGCCGCTTTACGCGGGACATCAGAGATTTTGAGGGTCGGGAGGTGAAGGAAGCCGACAAGGATATTGTACGCAAATTGAAGGCTGACGGCAAATTGGTCCATCAATCGACGATTACCCACAATTATCCGCATTGCTGGCGTTGTGACTCACCACTCATCTACAGGGCCGTTTCAACTTGGTTTGTAAGGGTTGAACGCCTGAGAGATTCACTCGTTTCCAACAACAGAAAAGTTCACTGGGTGCCCGAACACCTGCGTGATGGAAGGTTTGGCAAATGGCTGGAGGGCGCTCGCGACTGGGCGATTTCGCGCAACAGATACTGGGGAACCCCCCTGCCTGTATGGAGAAATGAAGACGGGTCGGAAACAATTTGCATAGGCTCGGTGGATGAACTCGAGCGGATGACGGGCAACAGGGTTACGGACCTGCATAAACATTTTGTCGACAGGATGGAAATACCTTCACATGACGGTAAGGGCGTTTTACGCCGTGTTCCGGAGGTGCTTGATTGCTGGTTTGAAAGTGGAGCTATGCCTTATGCGCAGAATCATTATCCGTTTGAGAACAAAGAGTGGTTCGAAAGGCATTTTCCGTCTGATTTCATAGCAGAGGGACTGGATCAGACCAGAGGCTGGTTTTATACACTCATGGTTCTTTCAACGGCTCTCTTTGATGACGCCGCGTATAAGAACGTCGTGGTAAACGGCCTCGTGCTAGCGGAAGACGGCCGCAAGATGAGCAAGAGACTCAAGAACTACCCGGATCCGGTATATCTGGTAAACCAATATGGAGCGGACGCGCTCAGGCTTTATATGATACATTCTCCCGTGGTGCGCGCGGAAGATCTATGCTTCTCAGAGGAAGGGGTCAAGCAGTCTCTCCGTCATCTGATTATTCCATGGTGGAATGCGTATGCATTTTTCGTAACATACGCGAGGATTGACAATTGGGAGCCGGGAAAGGCTGCCGTCGGCTCATTTGCCGGAAAGAGCGATGAAAAAAACGGGTCCAGTCAACCATCCAATCTGCTTGACAGGTGGATAATCAGCGCGCTTGAGCGCCTGAATCATGAAGTGTTGACTGCCATGGACGCATATGACCTGCAACTGGCTGTTCGGCCGTTTGTTCGATTTATTGAGGATTTGACAAACTGGTATATCAGGCGCAGTAGGCGCCGTTTTTGGAAAAGCACGGACGATCTGGACAAAACCAGGGCCTATGAAACATTATATGAAGTTCTCATACGACTTTCCGGAATCGCAGCGCCGTTTGTCCCCTTTGTAAGCGAAACAATATTTAACAATCTGCGCACGGAAAACATGCCTGAATCAGTGCATCTATGCGATTTTCCGCTTCCGGACGAGTCAAGGCGGGATTATGTCCTGGAACGCCAGATGGAATCCGTGATGTCCATAGTGAGTATGGGACGACAGCTTAGGTCGAGCTTTAATCTGAAGGTCCGACAACCCTTGCGTACCTTGCATGTGGTTTGCCGGGACAAGGGTCGATTGGAAGAAATAAGATCGTTGAGGGATGTGATCAGGGATGAGCTGAATGTCCGTGAAATTCGGTTTGACGAGGATGAATCCGAGATGGCCCATTTTTCGGCCAAACCTGAATTCAGCAGGCTAGGCCCGAGACTGGGTCGGCGCGTGAAACAGGCCACCGGCCCGATTGCTTCGCTATCGGGTGAAGACTTGAACAGGCTGTTGGACGGCGGGGAGACGGTTATCCGGGTTGATGACGAGGATATAGTATTGTCCAGGGAGGATGTGGTTATAGAGCGAACCCCCCGGGAAGGCCTGGCTGTGGCAGCGGATGGGCCCGTAGTGGTTGGCCTTGAGGTTGAACTGGACGATGAGTTGATTCTTGAAGGTTTGGCGCGGGAGTTTGTCAACAAGGTTCAAAACATGCGCAAAGAGGCTGATTTTGATGTAACCCAGCGCATCCATGTTTACTTTTCAGGAGATGATATCGTGCGAAATGCTGTAGACGCATATCGTGAATATATTTCCAACGAGACACTTTCCGATTCGTGCCTCGCGATGAACGAACCTCCCGTAGATGCGGCCAAATGGGATCTGAATGGATATCCTGTGACGATCAAGGTTGAACCAGTGTGAACATGTGCTAATATCGTTGAATTAACGGGAGGAATGTTATGAGCAATAAGCAAATAATCGGTAAACTTGTGGATGCATACTGGAAGGAAATGGAAACAGTGCAAAATTATATTGCGGTGTCCACCAACCTTGACGGTGTACATGCCGAACCTATAAAGAAATCGCTGGACGCCGATATCAACGAGGAATTGGGCCACGCAAGGCAGATTGCCGATCGTATCCGTGTACTCGGCGGGGTGGTGCCCGGAAGCAAGGATTTCAAACCCAGCCAGAAATCACTTCAGCCCCCGGAATCCTCCACTGATGTAGCCTCCGTAATCAAGGGTGTCATTGAAGCGGAAGAGGATGCAATTGAAGGATATAATGAGTTGATCCGCATTACGGACGGAGTTGATTACGGAACGCAGGACATGTGTATATCATTGCTCATGGATGAGGAAGGTCATCGACGGGATTTCATCGGATATCTCCGTGAATACGGTGATTGAAGAATTGTTTATGGTTTTACCTTGCGTCTGCCCCGGGCGTAGATGTACGTTTGATGCGGTTTTTGTATGAGAATAGAAGTTGAAGGAAAAGTTGTGGAAATTCCCACCCAGTCGATTGCCTGGGTGGCTATTGCTGTTGCGTTGGTTCTTGCCGCATTGACAGCCTTTTTTCAGGTCGCGCCTGAAGAGGAGGCGCTGGTGCTGCGTTTCGGCCGCCATATAGATACAGCCCAGCCCGGACTGCATCTCAAGCTCCCGTTTGGTATTGACCGGGTATACAAGGTCCCCACCAGAATTGTGGATGTCCAGCCATTTGGATACCGCGAAACGCGTCCCGGCGCAGTGAGCCGGCAGGGGCACACCGATGAAAGCTCCATGCTGACCGGTGACCTCAACATAGTTCTGGCCGGTTGGGATGTACAGTTCAGCAGGGTGGATCCCAAGGCTTATATATTCAATGTACAGGAGCCCGACAGCACTCTTCGGGATATTTCGCAGTCGGTCATGCGGGAGGTCATGGGTGACCGGGCAAGTATCCTTGTTCTCACCGTTGGCCGTGCCGAGGTCCAGCGCAGGGTACGCGAATTGATTCAGAAACAGGCCGACCAGTTTGGAATGGGTATACAGATTAACGAGGTTAACCTGCTTTTCGTTGATCCGCCTCCGGACGTGATCAATGCCTTTAACGACCTTAACAAAGCCGAGCAGGATGCCGTCAGGTTTTTCGAAGAGGCCGCACGCGAATATCAGGAGCGGGTCCCAAGGGCGCGCGGCGAAGCGCAGCGGTTGATCCTTGAGGCCGAGGGTTTCAGGCAGCAGCGCGTGAATGTTGCGCGCGGAGAAGCGCACCGTTTCACCGAAATGCTGGAGCAATACAGGATATCTCCTGATGTAACACGACAAAGACTCTATCTGGAAACAATGGAGGATCGTTTGCCGCAATTGCGCGATGTGGTGGTTGTGGACAGGGAACTTCCCTCAATTCTGCCCCATTTGAACCTTCGCGAGATAGGGGGAGGGGGTAATTGATATGAGCAGACAGGGCGAAAGCGGATCGATTCTGATTTCAGTTGTGATTGCCATCGCTGCGCTGGTGTTTCTGGGATATAACTCATTATACACAGTAGACGAATGGGAACAGGCCATTGTTACTCAGTTCGGGGAGATTATTGGTGAACCTGTAACCGAGGCAGGACTTCATTTCAAATGGCCATTTATTCAGCAGGTCCATCTTTTTGAAAGGCGTTTGCTCCGTTGGGATGGACGTGAAACTACTACAATTACACGCGACCGCAAAACCATTGTGATTGATGTTACCGCTCGATGGAGAATTGATGACGCCCGCCGTTTTATGGAGTCTGTCAGATATGTCGAGCGGGCCAGAAGCAGGCTTAACGGCATCATAGAGGGCGCAGTAAAGGATGAAATAGCCAAGTTTGATCTTTATGAAGTGGTGCGGAGCAGTAACCGGATACTGGAAGATCAGGATGCGCCTCTTCGAATGATGATTGATGATGAAGAGCTGGATAATGAAGATATGGAAGATCTTGCAACGCTAGGCGCCGAGGTGCGCCCCCTGCGCAGGGAAGATGATAGATACCTTGCCGGCAGGCCGGTTGCGCTGTCCGGCATCCTCGAGGAGGCTCAGAACAGGCTTAAACAGATTGACCTTGGAATTCATCTTGAAGATGTTCTCGTAAAGCAGCTCAACTACAGCGCGGCGATTGAAGCCAATGTATATGCGCAGATGAACGCCGAGCTGGAGAAGATTTCCGCCGGGTTCAGGTCAATCGGACGGGAACGGGCTGAAACAAGGCTGGGGGAAATGGAGCGCGAGTTGGCGACTATTCACAGTCGAGCAGTGGAACAATCCGAACGTATCCGGGGCGATGCTGAGGCCCAGGCCATCCGAATTTATGCTGAAGCATATAACGAAGATCCTGATTTCTATCGCTTCTTGAGAACTCTTCAAACATATGACCGGATTCTTTCAGATAACAGCACACTGATAATCGGAAGTGACAGCCCCCTCTACGAGCTATTCAATACGGTGGAATAGCGGATTGAATCAGGCTGTGACAGTTTGATCTACTCTTTAGGTGAAATCATGATGGGCATGCCGGTAGTATCAGCTACATGCCCAAAGCCATCTGGATGGCCAACAGGGAATAGGTTGTGACCAATACCGGATCTGATTCCCAGTAACGTCCAACATCGTTTACCCAGTATCCGTGGCCGGTAGCCGGGTCAATGCGCTGATGACTTAACAAACGCTCAATTAACTCTGTTCGCCAGTTGATTGCCGTTCCGTCCGGGCGTCTAAGTTGATCCTTGCCGTATGCGGAGAGCCCCTTGGACATTACATTATATAGATAAAAAAGACCTTCTCTCTCGTCTTTTGTGTCATGATGCTCATCACCTTCTGTTACCGGGTTGTTCCGATCCAGGTTCCAGTGGCGTTCTACA
>SLRP01000009.1 GCA_007130845.1 Kiritimatiellia bacterium
GACTCAGGTAGATCATGAATGCCATGATTGCAAACAGCGCGAAACAATCAGCCGCCAATGCCACCAGGCCGTCCGTAACCATCTTCTGCATTGCGTCAACATCGGATGTAACCCGGGTCATTAACCGGCCAACGGGTGTGCGGTCCATTATGCGCAGGGGCAGCCGGAGAATTTTGGCGAAGAGATCCGCCCGTATGTCGTAGATTATATGTTCACCGACCCATGCCATCAGGTAGCTCTCGCCGTATCTGAGAAGAAAAGCCAGGGCCGACAGCCCGAGGAAAAATAGAGCAACACGGGTTATACCGGCGAAGCGTTCCTCCATGGACAGCGCCGTATCCTCCGCTATGACATATTCATCAACAGCGGTTTTCAGCAGGACCGGCAGGTACGCCGTTATTACGGCCATTATCAGAAGTCCGATTACTGCCACAATCACAGCCGTCGTGTATGGTTTGACGTAGCGCAATAATCGGCCCGCGAGACGGCGGTCGAACAGCCTGCCCTGAATCTCTTTTTCCGGAGCGATCATTTTATACGCCCTCCAGTTCGGATTCGAGGCGCTGGACTTCGTCAAGCTCCTGGTAATATCCGGTCTGCCGAACCAGATCCCGGTGCGGGCCTTTCTGGGTAATGCGGCCGTTTTCGAGGACCACTATGAAATCCGCGTGACGTAATGTTGAGATTCTATGACTTACAATGATGGATGTGCTTCCCTTGAGCACAGGTCCCAGGCGTTCGAGGATATTGGCCTCGGTCTGTGTATCGATCGCCGAGAAAACGTCGTCGAGTATCAGTATAGGCGGTTTTCTTGCAATAGCGCGGCTGATGGCGGTGCGCTGGCGCTGGCCTCCTGAGAGGGTAACGCCCCTTTCCCCTAGAACGGTTTGGTATCCGCCCGGAAAATACTCTATATCAGAGCTCAATTGAGCAATATCAGCCGCCCAGAACACCTTTTCCTGGTGAGTTTCCGGAAGACCAAGCGCAATGTTGTTTGCAAGTGTATCTGAAAAGAGAAACGGCTCCTGGGGCGCCATGCCAATATGAAGCCGCAATTTTTCAACAGGAATGGAGCGGACGTTATGGCCGTCCACTCGTACCAGTCCTGAGGTCGGCTCTATAACCCTTGGAATCATCCAGGCCAGAAGGGTTTTTCCGCTGCCGGTGGGACCGGTCAAACCTACTGTTGCGCCGTCCGGAATGTCCAGGGTTATATCCTTCAATACATGCATCCCCCTCATCATCAGGTTTACCAGCTCGAATGATACCGCCCCGGTGCGCAGCATTATTGACGAATCGGTCTGATCCCCGTCCCTTATAGCCGGTTCAGAATCCATTATGGAGCGTATGCGCCGCCAGCTCGCCCCGCCGCGCTGCATGAGATTGACAGTCCATCCCAGCGCCATCATCGGCCATTGCAGAAGGAACAGGTACTGTGTGAATTGAACGAATTCCCCAATGGTAAGATCACCGTCTACCACCTGTCTTCCACCCACGATCAGGAGCAGGACGACTCCAAGGGAAAACAGCATGGACATGATAGGCCATAGAGGACGCTCCACACGGCTCAATGCAAGCTTGCGGGCGATATATTCCCCGTTCAGTCCGGCGAATAAACCTTCCTGGCGGTCTTCCATTCCATAACCCCGTATGGTTCGCACACCGCCGAAACTCTCCTGGGAAAAATTCGAGATTACGGAAAACTGTTCCTGCGATGCTTCGTATCTCCTGCGAATAACGTTCAGAAGCATGAAGAACAATAGACTTATGCACGGCAACAGAATCAGCATCACCATGGCAAGCCTGACATTGATCGCCAACATCACGGCGAAAGCCAGGACAAAGCCGAATATGGTGCGGGCTCCCTGCAAAATGCCTTGTCCCACGAATTCACGCACTGAAGTCAGATCGGAGGTCATCTTGGTCATCAGGTCGCCGGTGCGTTCCCGGCTGTAGAAGGAGTGGTCCAGCCGTGTAAGATGATCAAACACATCACGCCTGATATCGTATTCTACATGATGGCTTAATGAGAGCAGTACGCGCCTCATTTTGAACGCGAAAACGCCTGATACCGCGGCCGCGATCACGTAAGCCGCCGAATAGAATATCACTCCTCCAACACTGATAATCCCCTCATTGAGATCGTCTATTGCGAACCGGGTTATGAACGGTATTCCCACAGACATCAATACGCTGGCCAGCACAAGCATTACGCCTATTACCCATTCTCTGCGGCAGGCAAGTATATAGGTTTTGAGAGATTTTCCTTTCGAACTCATATTGACATGGGTGTGTTGTCCACGTGCTTTGATAACATGGGACTAGCGTACCGAAGGCCGGGATGTTGTCGATATTTTACTCTTCAGCGCCGTTTGGAGCAGGAAGTTTTCCAGCGTTCTCTGGAATAAACTGGGATACATGGTCATTATATGATAATTCGAGCATGAGGGGAATGGATATGAAGAAGATCATTTGTTTCGGAGACACTGTAACCGAGATGGGGCTTTCGCTGGAATACGGCGGATATGTTGCGAGGTTGTCGGAGCGTTATATCCGTCGTGCCGATGTCTTATGCCGCGGTTTCGCAGGATTCACCACCCGGGAAGCGATTGATATCCTGTATTCGGCGGTATTGAAAGAGCACCCGGATGTTGCAATAGTATCGTTCGGAATTCACGATTCCGTTCTGTCAGAACATAAGGACCATGTGCCTCCGGAAGAATACAAATCCAACCTACAGGAAATTATTTCCCGGATAGCGTGGTCGGGAGCATGGATGATCGTAGCAACCCCTCCTCCGGTAGATGAGCGAATAACCCGTATCAGGAGAATGAATCTCACTGCCCGGTATGTTGAGGCCTGCCATGAAATAGGCATTGAGATGCAGGTGCCGGTTATAGACCTGTTCGATATGGTACAGAAGGAGCCGGACTGGAAAGAAACATGCATGCTCGATGGGATATATCTTGCCAAACGAGGAATGGGGATATTTTATGATTCATTGATTCCGCAGCTGGATAAGATAAAACCATTGGACCGCATGAAGAGGCTTTCTGTGGAAGGGCTCTAATAGGGATTAACACAATGAAAATCGCAACATTCAACGTCAATTCCGTACGCTCGCGCGAGCAGATACTGCTCGACTGGATCAGAGAAAACAGTCCGGATATCCTGTGCTTGCAGGAGACCAAGGTCCCTGACGAGTCATTTCCCCTGGATGTATTCCGTAAAGCTGGATATTCGGCAACATACAGGGGGGAAAAATCCTATAACGGGGTTGCCATTCTCAGCCGAAAACTACCGGGACATTTGAGTTTCGGTTTTAATAAAGGGCAGGCATCAGATGAAACCAGAGTCCAGCGGGCAGATTTTGACGGATTCACGGTTGTTAATACATATGTTCCCCAGGGACGCAGCATTGATCACCCCATGTACCGGCACAAACTTGATTGGCTTAAGAAGTTGCGGGCATGGTTTGACGAAAATTTCAAAAAAAATGACAAGGTCATTTGGGTGGGTGACATGAACGTGGCTCGCACACACATGGATGTTCATAATCCTGAAGAACGCGATACCCACGTATGTTATCACGAGGATGCGCGAAAGGCTTTTGAACATTGCATTGAGTGGGGTTTCGAAGATGTATTTAGAAAGTTCCATCCCGACCCCGGCCATTACACCTTCTTCGATTACCGCAATCCTCAGAATGTCCGACGCAGAAGAGGATGGAGAGTGGACTATATACTTGCAAGCCGGCCTGCGATCAAGACGGCAAAGGATGCCTGGATAGATCTGGGACCACGCCTTCAATCCAAGCCGTCCGACCACACGGTCCTGGTATCGGAATTCGACTTATAGATTCATGTATGCTGTCAACTGCACGGTGGCGATAAAATTGACCAGCATGTGAATAAGAATGGGTATGTACAAAGTGTTGTACCTAACCTTGATTATACCCAGTGCGATACCCAGAAGAAAGATCGCTGTCACGTCGAACACGTCGTATTGCAGGTGCAGCGCTGCCCAGACGGCTGAGGTCATCAAGATCGCTCCGGCTGCGCCCGGCAGCGAATGCCGGATGCCCTCGAACATGAACCCCCTGAACAGCAACTCTTCAATTACCGGCGCAACAAGAATAATCACTATATATAGAAGCGGGCGGAAACATGCTGTCTCATAAATCGCGATCATGAAATCGGGAAGAATCGGACGGTCCAGAGCAACGCTTGCCATGTCATATACGATTGTCAGCCCAAGTATAATGAGAATCGATACCAGCATTGCGCGCGCGGTGAACCTGTTGAGAGACAGATACTCGAATACGGGAGCGCGGCGTATTCTGATAAACAGGACGATCAGCCCTAATACAACCGGCGCCTCAATCAAGCTGAACACGGACAGAAAGCACCCGTCATAATGAAGGTTGTTGAAAATGTCTGCGGAATTTGTCTCAGGATCCGCAGCGACAACTACAGGAACATAAATATGGGCCGTAAAGACACTCAGGACGATAGTAGCAAGCATGATCAAAGCCGTGAAACCCGTTGTCGCCCAGAATCCCCACCAGAGGAAAGACGTTTGAGGGGATTGTGTGCTGTTGCCGGACATAAGGTGTAGGATTTATCGCGTTGGAGCGCCTTATTCAGTATTTCCGCGGTTTCCCTCCCGGAGCCTGTCTGATGAGGGGGCTTTGTTTGTAGCACAGTCCATGTCGTCTATCCCATCACGCGCGATTGGCGGACATTGAATATCAGCTGGTTGCTTTGTCTGATATGAGTGTCTATGTTAACGCGGTCCGGGGCCTCGTCGCTTACAGACTTGAGCAGTTCAATGGCCTTCCGGCTTTTCTTTTCAACTTCGTCCAGCAGAGGCTGATCGCGCTGTTCCAGAAAAGTCTGAAATATTTGGTCGGCTTCATGCAAGAGCTTCATTGCTTTCACATATTCCGGATTATCCCAGCCAAACTTTTGCTCTATGCGTGATACGGACGCCTGTTCGGAATCCTGATGCCGCTGTGGCTCTTCCATGGTTTCCGGGGATTCAGGAGGTTCCGGAGCCTCCCGGGGCTCGGGGTTGAACGGTTCGGGTTCGGGATCGGCATCATGCTCGGGTTCGATGACGGCTTCACGCGGCGCTTCAGTCGCAACGGGTTCAGGGCTTACGTCCCCCCTGTCCGAGTGATGAAGTGCATAGAAGGTTCCTCCATAGAGGCCGGCCGCCATGATTGCGAGAAACAACATCATACTGAAGGCCCTCTGGATGCTTTCGGGACGGCGTCGCGTGATTTTAGGGACGGAGTCCCAGCAGTTTCGTGTGATGTGAGGCACGACTGGAGTGTGACTTTCAGAGGCGCCTTCCTTCCTTAAAGGAATTGTCTTGTCTTTGGATGTGCTATCAGCGGAACTCAGTTGCGAAAGAGTAGCGTGCTCCCGTTCAGGCGACCGGTCAATTGTACTAGACCCCTGTCGAGGAAAATCGCCCGAAGGCAGACGGCCATTCCTTATTGCGTCCAGATCGCGAAGGACTTCCTTCCAGCTTTGATACCGGAGTTCCCGGTCCTTGATTAACATTTTTTCCATCAGCCAGGCGGCCCCGTTGCTGATTTCCGGGCGAAGACTCTGGGGATCCGGTATTTGTCCGGTTATCTGTTCATCCATTGCCTCCATGCCGTCTTTGGACTCAAAAGGCAATAGGCCGGTCAATATGTGATACAATGAGGCGCCAAGCCCGTATATGTCGGTACGGCAGTCCAGGTCTTCCACTCCCATAGCCTGTTCGGTTGATGCATAGTTCGGTGTGCCTATAATATGTCCGTGATCGATCGATCTTGAGGCATGCTCAATGGCGCGAGCCAGTCCCAGGTCTGCAATACGCACGCGGCCCTCATCATCTATCAGGATATTATCGGGTTTTATATCGCAGTGTATAACCCTGGACCGGTCCCACAGGGCATCCATGATAGAAGCCACTTCGGCTGCAATGGACTGGGCTTCCTTTTCGGGAAATGCGCCCTCATTTACAAGCTTCTTTCCGACGGAGTATCCGTGAATGTACTCCATGACGTAATACACCAGGCCATTATGTTCACCTGCGTCGAAAATTTCGACCAGGCCGGGGTGACGAAACCGGGCTGCAGCCCGTGCTTCTTCCCTGAACCTTTCGATATCGTCGGGATCCTCGATAACACCTGGATTCAAAATCTTGAGCGCTACAATCCTGTCCAGCGAAAGCTGGCGCGCCTTCCATATGGTGGCCATGCCGCCCTCGGCAACCTTCTCCAATATTTCGTATCCCGGTATTTCCAGTTTGCCCATTAGTTGTCCCTCAACCATCGAACCAGATAAACTACGCTTTCTTGAGGGGATTTCGCAACCCGAATACGTCATGGAATCTTCATGCCGATCATCGCCGTAACCCTTTTAAGACTTCCGGGCATTTATACATTTTCCAGGATATGGTGAGAAGGGGAGGATGCCCTCGATAAAATATAAGCCCATCAAACGATTATTATTGTAAAGGGTCCGTGCATATCCTATTCGATACGGATCAAAGGTTTTTATCATGGTTGAGCTTTGGCAAGAGTACGGATATGCATGGGTGATCCTTCCTGCGCTTATTTTTTTGGCTCGAATCCTGGATGTTAGTATCGGAACCCTTCGTGTAATTTTTCTGGCAAAGGGCGCCAAGATACCTGCTTCCGCCACGGGTTTCTTCGAGGCCCTGATATGGCTTATAATTATCAGCCAGGTCATACAGAATCTTGGGAATTTCATGAGTTTCATCGGCTATGCAGGAGGGTTTGCCGCCGGGACTTATGTAGGCATGAAGATAGAGGAACGCATGGCCATCGGTAATGTGGTCGTTCGGGTCATAACGGGTCAACCCGCCGATGAGCTTGTAGAGGCAATACGCTCGGAACGTTTCGGAGTAACCAGTGTGCCTGCCGAAGGCACGACCGGCCCGGTGCGAATTCTGTTCATGGTTGTCAACCGATCACGGATAAAAAAGGTGATCGACCTGATCAACCGGCATAATCCTAAGGCCTTTTACTCCATTGAAGACGTTCGGCATGTGCGTGAAGGAATTTTTTCCGCGTCGCAGCAGTCATCGGTGGGAAACATGACATATGCATGGCGGCATATGCTCAAGGGAAAGTGATCACCCTGCCACTTCGCGTAGCATTTCCGTCCATTTGAGACGCGCCGCATCCAATGCTCTGGCACGATGGGATATGCGGTTTTTAGTTTCGGGATCCAGTTCCGCGAATGTTTGATCGTGGCCATCAGGTATGAAGACCGGGTCATATCCGAATCCCTGGACTCCGCGAGGTTTGTCCGATATTACTCCCTCGCATGTTCCACTGACGGTTTCGACCATGCCGTCCGGAGAGGCGAGGGCAAGAACGCATCGGAATTTCGCGCGGCGATTGGTTTCTCCATCCAGCTCGTCCAGCAATTTCCTGTTGTTTGCGTTATAATCGGCCTCAGGGCCGGCATAGCGTGCGGAATACACTCCTGGGGCTCCGCCCAAGGCCTCCACTTCAAGCCCCGAATCGTCGGCAAGCGTCCACCATCCCATGAGGCGCGATGGCTCCAAAGCCTTTTTTATCGCATTTGCCTGAAGGGTGTCTGCGTCTTCAATAACCTGCGGAATATCCGGCACCTCGCGTGAACCTACCAGCTCCAGTCCATCGATATCAAAGATTGCGCGAATTTCCTTAAGCTTACCCGGATTGTGTGTTGCGATAAGGAGTTTCATATATGACTGGTATAATGTAAGTGGCTTCAATAATCTGCAAGAAGGTTATTGCATTTCCAATAATTATGAACGGGGAATACCATAAAATCCGGGGCCCGGAACCGATTGCCATTATTTTCGAGGATAACCACCTGTTGGTTGTAGAGAAGCCCAGGAATATTCCTGCGCAGGCGGATCGCACCAATGATCCGGATATGCTGACGCTTCTTAAGTCGGATCTGAAGTCCCGTTACAACAAACCCGGCAATGTTTTTCTGGGACTGGTACACCGTCTGGATCGTCCGGTGGGGGGTGTCATGGTATTTGCAAAGACATCAAAGGCGGCATCGCGGTTATCCGGTCAGATAAGGCAACGCGCCTTTCATAAGATCTATCTGGCGGTCGTGCATGGATGTCCGCAACCGCGTTCGGGAACCTTGGAAAGTTATTTAATAAAGGACACGCAAACAAACACGGTCAAGACCGCCGGGAGCGATGCTAACGGAGCCAGGCACGCACTGCTTAACTACAGCGTCAAGCGTGAGGGTGCAGACTTGAGCCTGGTACGCATCGATCTGCATACGGGGCGTCCGCACCAGATTCGTGTTCAATTCGCGGAGATCGGATGTCCACTGCATGGCGACGGGAAATACGGCCCGGAACGGATCGAAGCAGGGCGGCATATCGCACTGTGGTCGCATGAACTTTGCTTCATGCATCCCACAAGGGGGGAATCGGTAAGCTTCACAAGCAATCCTCCGAAAGGATTCCCATGGACTGCGGTATGAATACCCGCCGTTGGGAGACATGACGTTGTAACCAGTCTGTTAGCCCGGGTTCAATCCCCGCGCCGTGCCATGCTTGTAGAAGGGGAGTTGGGTGGTTACTGCGCGCAAGGTTTTCCCTCGCATATTTATCTCCAGCGTGTTGCCGGGTTCGCAGAGGTCCTTTTCCAGATAGGCCATGGCCACGGCAACTCCCAGACTGGGCGCCAGGGATCCGCTGGTGATTTCCCCTGCCTCGCGCCCTTCATGCCATACCTTGTCGCTAGCGCGAGCGGCACGCCTGCCTTCAAGCTGGAGTCCGGCAAGATAATGGGTGACACCGGTTTCCAACTCGTGTGAAACAGCATCCTTTCCTATGAAATCCTTGCTCATGTCCATGAACCGGCCCCGTGTCGCCGCTACCGGGGTGCGGTTTATGGATAGTTCATGCCCGTATAACGGGTAACCGACTTCAAGGCGCAATGTGTCCCTGGCGCCCAGTCCGGCTGGTTTGATAACTCCGCCCGCAAGGAGACGGTCCCATATGTCTCCTGCATGCTCCGCAGGGAAATACAATTCATATCCCCATTCACCGGTGTAGCCGGTACGGCTGACAAGGCAGGAAACGCCGCCTATTGTTATCTCGTCAAAACGAAAAAATTTCAGATCCGGCAACGCAATGCCCAGAGCCGACTCTGTTGCCTCGCGGGAAACAGGTCCCTGAATGTCCAGTTTGGCTGTCTCGGAAGACAAATCACGGAAAGTGGTTTCGGATGTAATATGGGATAGTATCCATTCGCGGCAGTTATCCAGCGTTCCGGCATTCACCACCAGAACGAAATGATCAGATCCACGACGGTAACAGGTTAGATCGTCTATTATCCCTCCGTTTTCCTGAAGCATGAAGCCATACCGGCACTGGCCGGTCTTTATTGAGGAAACCGACTGGGTCAGGAGGCGTTCCAGATCGGATTCGGCAGAGGGTCCGGAAAGCTCGAATTCCCCCATGTGACAGGTATCGAATAGCGACGCCTTGCCGCGGGTATGCTGATGTTCGGCCAGAATGCCCTCATATTGGATGGGCATTTCCCAGCCGGCGAAGGGGGCCACACGGGCGTTAAGAGTGACATGCCGTTCATACAAGGGGGTACGTTTGTTCATAATGTCTTCCATATTGATCGAAAGCGGGCGGCCGGTCAACAGTTGCTCAAATCCGGTTTGAAAAGCGTGAGGTATATTGCTACTATAATTCGCGAAGAAAGGAAAACGTTCTTTCAATGACGAAATATTGAGTTTCGCTCATGGACGAAATCGCAATATTGACGAATGCGCAACGTTGCAATAAGGAGATAACGTTTTGAATAAAGATATATCGCCGATACTGAACGGGTGGGGTTACGAGTCATCCAAGGTATCCGCCAGGTGGATCAAGGGCGAAGATGGAATCACAAAGATTCAGCTCAGACTGGATCTGGGCCTTTTCCAGATGGAAACAGAAGGCCGTCCGGACGGCAGCATGCCTCGCGGGTATCCATCATTGCTCGACTATTATACCACGCTGGAAAAAACGTCTTTGGGCAGGCCTTTTCCAAGGCTGACCGAACTGGAATGTTCGGAGTTGCAGCAGGAGGCGGTTCAGTATTATTACCGGTATATTTCCCTGTATTCCCTGCGCCATTATGAGGGCGTGATAAGGGATACGCGTCATAATCTGCGCATTCTGGACCTGGTGGAGCGGTATGCCGACGACGAAGACATTGTTTGGGATTTTGTGCAGCACTACCCCTACGTTCGCATGATGAATGCCAAGGCGGCAGCTGAGCAGTTCGTAGAAGGCAGCCGAAATGAATACGACATGGCAATATCGGCGGTGGAGGAAGCCATGGACGATATACGCGGTTTCTGGAAGAAGTACAACGATCCGGAATGGGAGACGGAGATGTCGAGCGATGAGGAGGAAACCCTTCAGGAACTTCTCGAGGATATACAGCAGCGGCGCCCGCGAAGCCGCGCCGAAATGATCCGTGAAGACATGGAGCGCGCCATTGCCGTGGAAAACTATGAAAAAGCCGCGAATCTGCGCGATGTTCTCAGGCGGATCGACCGCAGGAACAAGAAGAAGGTCAGCCAGGATGTGACGTCCTGATTTTCCGGGCCACAAATCGTCATGATAATTATTGAGCCTCACATTCATATGTTCTCCCGCACCACGGAGGACTACCAGACCATGTATGAACAGGGAATACGTGTTGCTGTAGAGCCCTCATTCTGGCTGGGATCTCCGCGGCGATACCCCGGAACTTTCTGGGACTACTTCGAGTTGATTCTTGAGTTTGAGGCGCAGCGCGCCGAGCGATTTGGAATAGATCATTACGCCAATATCGCCGTGAATCCAAAGGAGGCCGAAAATGTTGAGCTTGCCATGGAAACCATCGACGGCATGGATCCCTACTGGGGGCACGAGAGATGTCTGGCAGTCGGAGAGATAGGGTATAATTTGATTACCCCCGGCGAGGAACAGGTTTTTCAGCGTCAGCTGGATATAGCTAAAGAACGGAACATGCTGGTCATGATACATACGCCGCACGACACTCCCCAGGTAAGCAAAAAGAAGGGTGTCGAGCGGACAATCGAAGTGCTCGAGGAGCTGAATTATGATCATGACCGGATAATAATAGATCATAACACGGAAGACACCATGGCCCTGAGCCGCAAGGCGGATGTGTGGGCCGGCATGACCGTTTATCCGTATTCAAAGCTTAATCCCGTGCGAGCGATCGACATACTGAAAAAATGGGGCATAGAAAAAACGATGGTCAACAGCTCTGCTGACTGGGGCGTGTCGGATCCTGCGACCCTTCCTAAAATAGCGGGTCACATGAGGGAAAACGGTTTTTCATCGAAGCAGATCGAGCGCCTGTTGTTTGAAAACCCGTTGAATTTCTATAAACAGAGCGGCAGATTCGATCCGCGCATTGATCTGCCGTTCATACATCCGAGCACGTATCAGAGGTGATAAAACGGGGTTTTCTGTCAACCGCCCGTTTGCTGATGGTTAGTTCTTACTCATGCATGAATCCAGCCAAGAATCCGATATATCGGGCCCGGTGCGATCATGGCTGCAGTTGATCAGGGTTCCGAATCTTCTCACCGTCCCGGGAGATCCGCTTGCTGGATATATGCTTGCGGTTACGGCGGCGGGATTTTCTTTTCTTGAAGTATCAGGGGCCGTTATGGCTGCCCTCTGTTTTTACGTGGCCGGATTGATCATGAACGATTTGTACGACCTGGATGATGATCAGAGAGAGCGGCCCGGCAGACCATTGCCTTCCGGACGAGTTGGTTTCACCCAGGTTGTTACTGTATGCTCGTTCCTCGTATTAATGGGCGCCGTTATCTGTTATGTGCTGGGAGCCGTAACGACATGGATAGGTCTGGCCCTCGTGGCGGCTATCATTGGATACAACAGGCATTTCAAGCACAAACCTGTTATCGGACCTGCATGCATGGGCCTGTGCCGGGGGTTGAGCTTCATGCTGGGTGTATCGGCTGCCCATCCGCCGGCAATGGCCTCCATGTCCGTGGTAATTTCGTTCGGGTTCATAACATTTTACATAGCGGCTGTGACCAGAATAGCGCGTACTGAAACTCATCGGCGTCCCGGTCCCATGGATGCGTGTATTCCCTTTACGGTGGTGCTCATAGGAGGGATGTCCTTTCTGTCGCTTGTTATGCGGTATATCGATCAGGGTATGGCAATGATGATCATCTTTGCGATGACAGCATTCTTAACAGGAACCACGGCTTGGAGTTTATCAAGACGTCCCGGCAGCACCGAAGCAGTGCCGGGACATGTAGGCCGTCTCATAGGAGGCATTATACTAATTCAGTCTTTCCTTGTTTTAGGTTCAGGGGCTACAGAGGCAAGCTGGGGATTCGGGTCAATACTGCTTGCGTTATGGCCTGTTAACCGTTTACTCAGTAGATGGTTTTATGCGAGTTGATATACGATGAAAGGATCTGAAAAACTTCTGGTTATTGATGTTGCCGCATTGAGCGCCTCCATGGCTTACAAGTGGGAGCATCCTCCGGGCGGGTTGACGTTTCATGATATGGAACCCTCTTTTCCTGCGGTGACCTGCACCGCGCAGGCAACCTTCCGCACCGCCGGGCCGCCGTCTGAACACGGCATGATAGCAAACGGCCGCTACTTTCCGGAATTGAAGAAGTCGCTTTTCTGGGAACAGGCAGCCTCGCTTGTGGGCGGTCCGAGAATATGGGGTTCGTTCAGGGAAAGGGGTGGAAAAGTAGGCATTATGTTCTGGCAGCAGAGCCTTGGCGAGGGAGCGGATCTCATAGTGTCACCCAAACCCGTTCACAAGCACAGCGGAGGCATGATTCAGGATTGCTATACGGAGCCTCATGATTTGTATAAGGAGCTTGTCAGGGAGATTGGAAGGCCTTTCAATCTGATGCATTATTGGGGGCCTCTTGCGTCACGCAAATCTAGCGAATGGATAGTTGAGGCAACCTGCCTGGTTATGGAACGGGAGGAATGGGCTCCTGACCTTTTGCTGACGTATCTTCCTCATCTGGATTACGACCTGCAGGGCAGCGGCCCGGACAGCAGAAAAGGCAATAAAGCCCTGCGGGCGCTTGGAGAACTGCTTGATCGGCTCTGCGATAAGGCGCGCGCCAGGAATTATGAAATTCTCATTTTCGGAGATTACGCAATAGGACCTGTTACCGTCGGCGCGGTATTTCCAAACAGGTTGCTGCGCGAATCCGGGTTGTTCAAGGTGCGCGAAGTAAGGCATATGGCGTATCCCGACCTTTTCTCCAGCCGTGCCTTCGCAATGGTGGATCATGAAATTGCGCATGTATATGTTACGGATAAGGGAATTCTGGAGAATGTCCGGAGCATATTTGAAGGTGCTAAAGGTATAGGGGAAGTGCTTGACCGGGAAGGGCGCGCCGCCCGGGGGATTGACCACCCCAACAGCGGAGACCTGGTTCTGGTGGCGGAAGAAGGGAGCTGGTTCGCTTATCCGTGGTGGTCTAACCGTAAGGAGGCGCCCGATTTCGCCACCCATGTTGATATACATAATAAGCCGGGATTCGACCCCTGCGAACTGTTTTTCGGGTGGCCCCCGGGTACGGTAAGCCTTGACACAGGCAAGGTGCGCGGTACGCACGGCAGGACAGGCCCGGGAAGGGAAACCGCCTGGGCATCGACTTTGGATTTGAAACCCGAGCCAGCCAATATGGTTGAATTGAGCAGGGCGGTGCAGCACAGGCTGGACGGATGCTGATCGATTGAATTGTCAAGGCCGTTTCCTCTATACTCTTGCCTTATGACTGGTGTATCTTATCGTATGATATGATGTAATTCCCATCAATAATTAGGAGGGTGTTTCGTGGAAGAAAGAAATGCGACTCCATCGGCGGAAATAGCGGATAGTGATATAATATTTGAATGTCCTCATTGTGCTAAAAGCATGGCCATAGACCAGCGGGGCGCCGGCCTTATGATCACTTGTCCTGATTGCGCAACGCGCATTCAGGTTCCCGAATCCACAAGTATTGATGAAGAGGAATCAGCGGAGGCACGGACGGAAGCGGTTTCAGACCGGCAAAGCCGCAATCTTGCCGAGGCATTAAAAGCTTCAAGGGCCAAGGTTTCGCAGTTAATGGAAGGTATGGAGGAAATGCGCCGCCGCCGAAGCTATCTTGAACGCCTTCGTTCCGACAACCTGGCCAGGTTCGAAAAGCTTAGCGAGGAGATAGCTGTTATTCAGTCGGCGCTCGACCGCATGGTCAGCCTGCTTCAGGATGCGGTTTCGGAATCATCCGATCCCTCGGAAAACGAGTGGAAATAGCATTGTACAGGAAGCCATCTCATATGAAACCAGTTGTTGCAGGTTTGATATATGTCATATCAATGGTGCTTGTACTGCATTCGGACGCGGCGGTTCCCTCGCTGGATCGTTACCGTGTCATCCTCGAGCGAAAACCTTTCGGCGATCCTCCGCCTGAATCCATTGAGCCGTCTCCAAGCACTATAACGGCTGACGAATCATTTACGCGTCATATACGGGTATCGGCCATGTTGGAAATGGAAGACGGCAGTGTGCGTGTAGGCATTGTGGATGTTCAAAACAACGATAATTATTTCCTGGCAGTGGGTGAAACCCGTAACGGGCTGGAGCTGGTTTCGGCAGATTATGAGAATGAAGAGGCCGTATTGAAGAAGGGTCTGGAAATGGCGGTTGTAAAGCTGAAGGCAGGCGAGGTGCAAATCATTCAGCCGCATGAACAGAGCGCCAGATTAAGGGAAGCGCGTGATCGCAGGCCCACGACGTATGAGGAGCGGCGCCGTGCGCGCGCCGAACGAATGCAGTCTGATCAACGCGACCCGCCTCAGCCTGTATATTCAGGGGAGGAACTGGAGCGCCATCTTAGAGATTACCAGATGGAAGTTATACGGCAGGGGCTGCCGCCTCTGCCCATTCCGCTCACAGAAGATATGGACCGGCAATTGGTTGAAGAGGGCGTTCTTCCCCCAATGGATTGATAATGGCCGGCATATCATGTGGGCGCTTGACCGGGAGCAGGATCAGGTTCGGGTTCAGGTTCCGGCCCGGGTTCAGGTTCCGGCAAGGGTTCTACCGTGGCCGTGCCGAGAAATGTGGAGAAAAGCGTGGGTTCGGCCCACGTCCCCCTCATCGTGGATGTTGTGCCTTCAACAGTGAATGATCCGGACATGATTCCTTCAGCGCCGGCAGTGGTATTTCCCTTGAGATTGAATGTTGCCGATGCACTTCCGCCCTCCATGGTTACCCGTCCTATATTTCCCCTGAAAACCAAGCCGTTGTTGTCCACGGCCTGAAGACGGTCTCCGTCCTGAATGACATTCAGTTCACTAATTGGCGCGCCGCTGTTCTGTCGTACCAAGGGCCCGTTTCCCCGATACAATCCGCTTATGTTTACACCAACGCCCCGAACCGCTGAATCCCCGGATTGTATGCGGCATCCCAGAAAAAAAACGGTGGATAGCAGCAACGATGCGCTTATGAGGCAACCCATTGCACGCCATGATCTCATCATAAATCCGCCCTTTCCTTAACACCCGGTTGCCTATAATATGTACTGTTTACAACCCGAAGTAAACAGCCAACATGCAGTAGTGTCAATGTGAAGTATGGAACAGGAATAAGAAACATAATGAAATCCCATAATATTCAGAATATCCTCTTCAGCGAACAGCAGATCCGGAAGCGGGTGGACGAACTGGTCGTCAAGATGGCCGGCGATTGCAGGAGCGATAATTTTGTAATGATAGGGATACTTCGCGGGAGCTTTGTGTTTCTGGCCGATCTTGTTAGAGATCTCTATGAACATGATATCCATCCGAGAATTGACTTCATGACCCTTGAAAGTTACGGGCGGGGAATGGTTTCCTCTGGGACGGTAAGGGTCACCAAGGATATATCAGTGGATGTCGGGGGGGCGGACATACTGCTGGTGGACGATATACTTGATACCGGGCGAACCCTGACTTTTGCCTTGCAGCTCATGAAGGATAAGGGTGCGAAATCCGTAAAGTCATGCGTTCTTCTTGATAAACCCAGTCGCAGGGCCGTTCCGGTCAAGGCGGACTATGCGGGCTTCACTATCGACGACGTTTTCGTGGTAGGATACGGCTTGGATTATGACAGCTATTACCGCGAGCTGCCATACATTGCTTCCGTAACCACGGTTGAGGATGATGCATAACAACCGGATAGGTTGATGCATGCGACGCAGTATTCATACATCATGTGAAAGTCTGTGTCAGGTCAATCAACAAGATCGATAAGATCATGAACGCCGGAATCCTGTTTCCCGTTTCCAGTTTCCTTCGCTTCTGTTTGCTGCTGTCCGTCGGCTTTCCTTCTCTTTGGTCTGCGTCCTCGTCGTGTGCCGCGGTTGCGGTCGCCGTTCGAGATTCCGCCGTTGTCCATGGCCTTGCGGAGTGTGGAAAGACGCATTACCTGGCACCCTGCCTCCAGCAAGTGTTTTTCCAGTTCCCGGTCGGATGTAATGACTGTGACCGCCTTCCGGCCTCTGCGCTTGTCAAACAGCGAAATAATCCTGTCTGGAATGCCGGATGCCTTGTCGGCGTAATGGACTTCCACGCCGTTGTAATTCGAACCATCGGCGGCTTCGTTAAGCGGGCGTCCTTCGAAGACAGCCAATGCGGCTATTTTCTCCCTTTCCACAAAACGAGAAATCCGCTGCAATGCCTTGAACTGATCCCTGGGTGACGGGCTGTTACGACCGCCGTTAGTTCCTGCCATTTGTCTGGTATCAAAGATATATAAACGGTCATTGGAATCATCCCCCTTTATTGCACCGCCTGTGATGGCACTTCTCAACTTCTCAATAAAATTCATACAAACTCCCGGTTAATAATTCCTTCAATTTTCGCCCGGCTCATTACAGGCATTCGCAAAACGTGAATCCGGCAGCGATCAGCGCCAGGGTGTTGCCTTTATCAGTCGGCAGGCAGATAATGCCGAGCCGTCCACCGACCAATACATACTACAAGGTAACAGCACGGCATTCAAGCGCATCGAACACTGTCCCTGCTTCATTCCTGCGTAATCCGTGCATATTCGGACTTTTAAACAAAGTAATGGATACCGTAGCGCCGTTATTTCAACGCCCCTAGTGTATTGACGTGTTGTAACGAGTGGTCTAGGGTCGAAAATAATGGCAGTTCAAGAGACATATTCCATTCGTTGTCCAAAATGCGGACGTGATCAGGAGGCATTACTGTATGAATCGGTAAATGTTACGGAATCCCCGGAATTGCGTGACATCTTGATGGCCAATGAGCTTAACGCGGTAACATGTGAACAGTGCGGTTTCTCTTTCCGAGTAGATAAGAAACTGCTGTATCATGATGCTGATCAAGGCATAATGATTTATTGGTTTCCAGAGGGTGCGGATGCGTCCGGTGATCAGCAACAACAATTCATGGACACTCTCAGGGCGCTGAATGATCTTCTGCCGGACGGAATGGATGCGCCGAACGTGCATCTGGTGTACAGCCGCATGGAACTGGTCGAGAGGATCTTTCTGCTGGAGGCGGGATTGAATGAGCGAATCATAGAATATGTGAAAACCATAATCTATTCTCGAAATATGGAGCAGATCAATCCCGCTGAAAAGGTGCTGTTGTTTAATGCTGAGGATTCCACGGACGAATGGCTGTGCTTTGTTGTTCAGGATCTGGAAAGCTTGAAGCTGGAAGGAATGTTGCAGTTCAGCCGTGAGGCATACGAAGGTTTATCCGAGATGTTTGACCAGGACGACCAGACTGGACGATTGATGGAGCTGTTCCCCGGCCCGTACATAAGCGGCCGCGAGTTCATGCTGCGCGAAGGCGAAGGGTACGAGAAATTGTAGGTCGTGCAAAGGGGTTGCCAGCGGGATCAAGAATTTCATATAAGCCGGGCCAATGCCGCATTGGACTAATCCGTTTCTTGTGCCTTCCTCTTCTTCCTCTCCGTATGGAGAAGGGCTGTTTCAGCCTCGGACAACCATGGGCTTTCCGGATTTTCATCGATAAATTTCTCGTAAATTCCTATAGCCTCTTCATGTCTCCCTTCAAGGCTCATGCATCGCGCCCTTCCCATGATTGCAAGCGGCGCCATATAGTGATCTGGATACTGCTCGGCAAACTCTGAAAATGATTCCAGCGCCTTGTCGATAAGGCCCATTGCTTCATGGCTATATGCCAACCCTATCCTGGCGTCCGCCGCCATATCATGGGTTGGATATTTTTCAAGGAAACGCGTGTAATGATCGAGCGCCTGTTCATACCGGGCATTTCGAAAATGCTCCGCCGCCAGGCTTTGAAGGGCCATTGGAGCGGCATCGGTGTCCCCGTATTCGGCAAGGATGTGTTCCAGATCCTCCACGGAAGTCGCACGAGTCAACAATGCGGTTGCCCTTGCCTGTTCGGTGTGCTGCATGTACTGGTAGGCCGTGTACCCAATGAAGATCGCCAGGGCCAGCACAATGCCTACCGCGACGGGCTTGCCGTACTCGCGAAGTACGTCTGTTATGTTCTCGATTTCCGGAGAAACGTGTTTTTCTATATGCTTTGTTATTGATTTATCCTTGTTTCCGGATTCTGGAAATGATTTTTCGGGCATGGCTAATGTCCTTGATTTCTGATAATGTCCTGCATTTATGGGATGAGCCCGCCTAAAACGCAAGAACGTAGTGCGTATATCGGGGAAAATACCGTTGAGGGGGCATTATTTATCATGGTCTTTCCAGTGTCTTGATCGAAATTCCAATATCCTTAAGTCTTGCAGCCGACTTCAGGATTGGATGGATAACGGTATGATATTGTTGAACAGGACTTAAAATTTATGACGACACGCACATTTGTGGACAGGGTAAAAGTGAATATCTCGGCAGGTGACGGAGGCGACGGATGCGTCGCTTTCAGGCGGGAAAAATATGTACCAAAAGGCGGGCCGGCAGGAGGTAACGGCGGGCATGGCGGGAGTGTATACATACTCGCAAGTAATGATATCGATTCGCTTATTGATCTGTATTATCAACCTCATCAACGCGCAGAGCATGGTGTTCCTGGTCAGGGGAAGCAAAGACACGGCAAGGGAGGACGGGATCTGCATATTCCTGTGCCGTGCGGCACTGTGGTTAAATCGGTGGATTCGGGGGAGGTCGTCGGTGAGGTGGTTGAAGATGGAGATTCCCTGCTTATCGCCCGCGGGGGCAAGGGAGGCTGGGGAAATATGCGCTTTACCTCGTCCACCCATCAGGCTCCGAGGGAGTCGACACCGGGTGAAAAAGGGGAAGTTCGTTGCGTGTTGCTTGAGCTGAAGACCGTTGCGGATGTCGGCCTTGTAGGCTATCCAAATGCCGGCAAATCCACTCTTCTGAGCAGGATCAGCCATGCGCATCCCAAGATAGCGCCATATCCATTCACGACTCTCAACCCGGTGATTGGCACCGTGGAATACGAGGATTTCAATAAACTGCGTGTAGCAGATATACCCGGACTCATAGACGGCGCGCATAAGGGAGTCGGATTGGGTTACGAGTTTCTAAGGCATATCGAGAGAAGCCGGTTTCTTGTTTTTGTGATCGATATGGCCGGCGTAGACGGTCGGAATCCTTCGCATGATTTTGAGAGCCTGCGCAAGGAGCTGCAGTTATACCGCGAGGATCTGGCGGTGCGCCCGTATCTGGTGGTGGCTAACAGAATGGATGATCCGGCCTCGAAGAAGAAACTTTCCGATTTCGAGCGGGAAACCGGCGAAAAGCCGGTACCTGTAAGCGCCATGAAAGGAACGGGTATTGCCGGACTCAAGGAAAAACTGCACGATTTCTTCTGGATGGAAACGGGCCGGAATTTCATGCCCTGACGCGCGAGGTACGGCGTTGACCCTCAATTACGTTTCTACAGGATTCCACCCAGTATCATCAGTACTGTTCCGGCCAGCATTGCAAGTATACCAGCTGCCATGAACAGCTTGGGTTTGGTATTCCTGGGTCGGTCCTGCGTGGGTACATACCCCGTAGGCATGGAGTGCATCTCCTGAATACTGCAATTAACAAGCGCGATTCCGAGAATAATACAGCTTACCGTGGCCAACAATAGCATCACTTGCTTTTCTCTATTTATGGTTCATCATGTTCAACAACTATAATCTAGCATCAATTATGCCACCTTCCGCCATTCATGCGCATATATGGCAATATTGGCTGCCATTGCTCACTAGCACCTAACAAAACAGGACGGTAAGGAGATTCATTGCATTACTGCGTACGTTTATTGTCCCCGGCTGTTCTCAATTAAGATAATCAGAAATGGGAAAAACCGAGGGATAAAGCGCTTGTAACAGCAGGTATCTGGACAAGACATCCGTGGGAGCGGGATGGAGCGGCGCGTAAACAGGTCTGGTCATTCCGTAACGCCAACAACCCGCCTGTCGCATCGCATTCAATGCGTGAACAGATTCGGTCTGCCGTTCAACCTGCAGCTGTGCGCTGAAATAATATTGCCTGCCCGGTAAAATACCCCTCAGGACCGGCTTCGACCGCTCACGCCTTTAGTCTTCTTTGTTATTCCTACGGCCTTGTTCTTGGGGCGCAGTTTGCGAACAGCCCTTCCGGCCTGCCACATCTCGGAGTTGCCGATATCGGCAAGCTCCTTCGCGAGCTGATCCTTGTAGTTCTTTTTCTTGCTGACCGACATGACCCGTCGCGTTTCCTTGCCAGACTTGACGGATTTGTACAGATCCTTGAACACCGGCAGTGTTGCCTTTTTGAAACGGGGTTTCCAGTCCAGAGCGCCGCGTTGCGCGGTCATTGAGCAATTGGCGTACATCCAATCCATTCCATTCTCGTCCACCAGCCTTATAAGGCTCTGGGTTAATTCCTCCACTGTTTCGTTGAAGGCTTCGCTGGGTGTATGTCCGTTCTTGCGGAGAACGTCATATTGCGCCTCCATAAGTCCAGCCAGTGCCCCCATCAATACGCCACGCTCGCCGGTAAGGTCGCTCAACACCTCCCCTTCAAAGGTAGTTGGGAAAAGATAACCGGATCCGATTCCTATTCCTATGGCAAGGCAGCGGTCACGTGCCCGGCCGGTAGCGTCCTGATATACGGCGAAGCTTGAATTAATACCCGAGCCTTCGAGAAAATTCCGGCGAACTGATGTGCCTGAACCCTTGGGCGCGACCATTATGACGTCGACGTTGTCAGGAGGAACAATACCTGTTTGGTCATTGTACACTATTGAAAAGCCGTGAGAGAAGTACAAGGCGTCACCGGGATTCAGGCATTTCTTGATGGTCGGCCATATCGATCGCTGGGCAGCGTCGGACACCAGGATCTTTATTATTGTTCCCTTTCGAGCTGCTTCCTCCATGTCGAAAAGCGTCTTTCCGGGAACCCAGCCGTCCTTGACTGCGCGATTCCAATCGCGTTTGAATGCCTTGGACTGTCCGATGATGACATTGAAGCCGTTATCCTTGAGGTTGAGCGCCTGTGCGGGTCCCTGCACCCCATAGCCTATTACGGCTATTGTTTCGTTTTTCAATACGCGCCGCGCCTTGGTAAGCGGAAACTCCTTTCTAATGATGACTTCTTCCTTCACTCCCCCAAAATCTATTTTTGCCATGATATCCTCCTGCTTGATTCCTCAATTTGACATGTGATCCAACCGCAATTTAACACTAAAGTTGCGAATGTCCTCTGATGAGGCGTTGACGTCAAGAAACTTTATCATAAGTTCCCCATTATAGGCCTGCAATAGTGTGATACAAATATTATATTCCATCACACCCGATGTAAGCAATTGCGCCGCGCCATGAAAATATTGTTCCTTACGCCTAAGCTCCCGCACTCTCGATCCGGGGATGGGCTCCGTGTGGTGTGCCGGAGGATCCGGGGATTGATCGAACGGGGTTATCAGATCGGTTTGGCTTCTCTGTTCAGCGGCTGGGATGAGACCGGCATGAACGAGTGGAAGCCCCCGAATCCGGATATCCGCGTTTTCGCATTCAAGGAACCGGGCATGGGCTGGGTGCGAAGAATTGGCAGGATTGTTTGGCAACCTGTTCCGTTTCCATTTTGCGAGTATAGATCTCCGGCAATGCTGCGCGGTGTCGGCGACATGGTGGAGAATGGGCGCTATGATGTAGTCGTTGCCGAATCATGCATGATGGGGCAATACCTTTTCCACAATCCATGGCTGCCTGCAGTACGCAAGATAATTTCGTGTCACAAATTCATTGCTGCCGAAGACCCGGCATATCATTCCGATCCGGTCCGGATACCCCGCATTTCACTGGCATACAAGAGGAGAATTCGCAGTCAGGACTACGAGTTAGAAATGTTGAATGCCGCGGACTGCGTTCTTGTATTCACTCCAGAGGAGCGGTTCGCGTTGCTCTCCCGCATTCCTGATCTGCGCATTGAAGTGGTGCCGTGCGGCGTGGATCCATTGTTTTTCAGGCCCGCGGAACAATCAAGTCGCGCCCGGGTTATTGTTTTCACATGTAATTTTTCCGAACCCGCTGACTCTGCAGCCATCGATTGGTTTGTACGGAATGTCTGGCCGCCGTTGAAATACCGTTATCCTGATCTGGTTTTCCAGGCGATTGGCCCGGATTATCCTCCCTCCAGCATCAAGGGTATGAGCAGTAAGTTGTCAGGCGTGGAAGTTTTTGGAGGAGTGGAAGACATACGGCAGTATCTTAATCATGCTATGATCTATGTCTGTCCCGTCAGGGAAAGCACCGGTATGAGGATAGGCAGTCTGGAGGCGATGGCGGCCGGCCTTCCGGTCATCACTACTACGGCCGGCTCGAAGGGAATTCCGGCACAGGCCGGCAGGAACTGTTTTCTTGCCGATGATCCGGCGATAATGGCCGGATATCTGGATTTGATGTTGAATGACGCGCCATTGCGATCCTCCATAGCGCATCAGGCACGGGATACAGTGGTTGAGCGGTTTACATGGGACCGGAGCTTGAGACGCTTCGAAGACATCCTGGGTATAATAACGCGGTAGGGATATATAAAGGAGCCGTTCATTCCGATCCCATTACAGCATCCCGGTCCTCATCAGCCTCTATTTGCATTCCTGCCGGTATCAGAACCTCTGTACGAAACTCGCGGGATTTACCGTAGGGCATTTCCGCCTGCAGAATGATTCGTGCCGCTTTCGGCCAGTCCTCCGGGCTTTCCGCGCTCCACTCCGAGTGCCATTCCTCTTCATGAAGAATGGTAACCTTGAAGTGGTCAACTTGATCGAGGAGGGAATTGGTAACAGCATAGGACAATGCCCCCGGTCCGGCAAGGGGTTGATGCACACGGATAAGTCTATGGTTATCCGGTCCGGATATCTCCATTTGATAAACGACGTGGTGGACTTCATGCCACCTGAGATCATCCTCCGGATACGGCATGACTGTGGTGCATAATGAGAGGCGGGCAGATCCCGACACTGGGTGGTCTGCCACGGAAAGTTCGAAATCGCATGCCTCGTACATATCCGCATGAAGGCTGCCTGCAAGATCGCGGGAAAGTTGTTGCAGAGCCCGTACGGCCGATGTTTCGGCGCGTTTCCGGTCTTCGCGGTCACCAAGAATTCCGGCTGCCATGTGATACAGTGAAAAAACAAGGCCTGCGACAAGCGCCGCTATTGAAATTGCCAGCAGAACCTCTATGAGGGTAAAGGCCTTGCGCATCAGTGGTCTGTGATAAGTATATAAAAGAAATAGAAAACACCGACGAGGGCCAGAATACCTATTGCGGTGATAAGCATGTACCACAATTTCCTGGCTTCCCTGCCTCGGGTCCCAAAAGGGGAAATGCTTCCGAAGGATTCCGGTGCGGCGGCCGGCCCTGGAGCCACTTCGACTTCTGCAGTCGACTCCTTATCCTTTTCGATAACTTCCCCGGGCGTTGCGTCAAATAGAAATTCGATCGAGCCGACCCTGAGAATATCCTTCGGTTTGAGGCCGGATTCGGTGATTTCACGGCTGTTAACGGATGTCCCGTTGGTTGAACCCATGTCCCGCACCATATATCTGTTGCCGGTGCGGACGATTATGCAATGTTTTCCAGACACCGTGGGATTGTCTATGGAAATATCATTTTCGGACTTGCGACCAATGACAAACTCATCCTTGTCTATTTCTGCTTTCTTTCCACGGACTTCCTCGGACATGCCAATAAGAACGGCCATGATGTTGTTCCTTTCATTATTGCACGACAAATATTCTCACTTAATCCTAAAGCTGTCAATGTGTTAGGGCGTAACGCTGTAACAGCGGAACGGGCGGACATGTCACCGAATAGATTCAGGATACCGAGATTCCAACCGCACGTGAAGCACCAAGTTACCGAAGTTGCTGCGGAGACGGTTCGTCTGGTGGACTGTTTTCCAGCTCCACGGGTTCGTGCGTGACCCCTTCCGCTGGTTCTATACCAAGTATCCGAGCGACTGTGGGGTGCAACTGCAGTGAATGAATCCGACCAAGATATACGCCGCCCAGCGGCTCGGGATATCTCCAGAATATTGCCGGCCCCAACATGTCCGGGTTTGTTTCGGGATCGTAGCCATGCATGCCAAGCGGCCCTCCGTGAAGCTCAACAGGTTCCACATCGGCGTCTACCCTTCTGCTGAATGTGAAGCCTGTATCGAGTGTGACTACTATATCGCCTACCCGTGTGGGATGGTTGTATCCCCATCGTTCGGGCAGTTCGTTCCTACGGCCGGCTCGGGCAAAGTCGTAGGATCCCAAGCTCGCCAGAATTTCACTCTCAAGTCTTGTGCGCTCTTCATCAGATTCGACCAGGTTTAAAAAAATATGGCCGATGTTTCCGCTTGTCACAGTTATTACATCATCCCTTCCTTCCACTCCGGATATCCGGTCTATGTGCGCGAGATGATGAACAGGACTCATCCCGTGATCAGTGGAGATGATAAGGTACAATTCATCCTCGGACGACATGCGACTCTCGAAGGATTCTATGATCTGTTCGACAAACCACCCGTACAGTTTATCCATTTCGGCTACGGCCCCGTCGGTCTCAGGCGCGTCAGGACCGTATTCGTGACCGGCCTTATCCGGTGTAACGGAGTATCCCATAATCAGTCTCAATGGCTCCTTGGCATCATCATTCCGCCATGTATCCAATATAAGTTCCATGCGCTCGCGATCCGTAGTACCGCCCGAGTAGCCTTCCCCGAAATAATCCGCTGCATGCGGCTGCTGCTGGTTGTACGACTTTATCCAGTCATATACTGCGGTGCGAACTCCCTGGCGCACTGCCGTGGTCCATATGGGCTCGGCCTGCAGCAGATCGGGGAATCCGGCAAACCTGTAATGACGATTTCTTTCAGAATCATAGAATGAGTTGGAGGGAACGCCGTGTTTTTCAACCTTGACCCCCGTTGCCTGGGTCGTATGGGCGGGAAAAGTCAGAGACGGAAAACCCGGGTCGAGTTCCAGGGTGTGCGCTCCTTCCCGTATCAACCTGTCGAAATTTGGGGTGTCAACACGGCCAAGATAATCATGGCGCATTCCGTCAATGCTCATCCAGACCACCACTGTCCGGCCTTTGCCTGGGTCATGCATGCCTTCGTTCGACCTGCCGTCATGGTCGACGTCGTAAACAGAGGCGGGTCTGCAGGCAGAGGTTGCCGACAGAAACACCCCGAGAAGGACAACAAGAAAAAACCGATATGGGTGATAAGGGGATCCCGTGATCATCCTCTCACATTAGGATTATTTTTCCTTGCGTCAAGCCTGTACCATTATTTACGCGATTCCACGCCATGTTATCCATGGTAAAATGCAGGACCGGGAAAATCCGACTAGGATATGGCAATTAAAATATGCGATCAGCGGCAACTACTGAGACACAAAAGGACCGGCCTGAAGCGCATGTGTGACATAAAGTCACAAATCCGCTTGCAATCCCGGGGCAGCTTCTGACTTGATGTAATATTTAACATATTTGAATCCAAGCAGTTATGATGATATTTGCCTTCCTTGGCAGGTCAGGTGGCATGGGAGTTGCTTATAATGTAAGCGCAGTTGTTTGAGTAATCGACAACAAAACGGGAAGGTGAATCATGTCGAAAGTTTTAGGGATTGATTTAGGTACAACTAATTCATGTATGGCGGTCATGGAAGGCGGGGAGCCGGTTGTGATTCCCAACGCGGAGGGCGGTCGAACGACCCCGTCCATTGTTGCGTTCACGAAATCCGGCGAGCGTCTTGTGGGTCAGGCTGCCAAGAGGCAGGCTGTGACGAACTCCAAGAATACTGTTTTTTCGATCAAGCGTTTCATGGGCCGCAAGTATGACGAAGTAAAAAGTGAAATTGGAACTGTTCCGTATGAGGTGGTAAAGGCGGATAACGGCGATGCCCATGCGAAGATAGGCGACAAGGTCTATTCTCCTCCGGAGGTATCTTCGATGATCCTTCAGAAGATGCGGTCGGATGCGGAGGCATATTTGGGCGAGAAGATTTCTCAGGCAATCATTACAGTTCCCGCGTACTTCAACGACAGCCAGCGCCAGGCAACCAAGGATGCCGGACGTATAGCCGGGCTTGAAGTGCTCAGGATCATCAACGAGCCGACTGCGGCATCGCTTGCCTACGGTCTGGACAAGAAGAAGGACGAAAAGATCGCGGTGTACGACCTTGGAGGCGGCACGTTCGATATATCCGTTCTGGAGATAGGCGAAGGTGTTTTTGAGGTGAAGGCCACGCACGGCGATACGCACCTGGGAGGAGATGATTTCGACCAGGCGGTCATCGAATGGCTGATTGCCGAATTTAAGAAAGAGCAGGGCATTGATCTGTCCGAAGACAAAATGGCTCTTCAGCGCCTTAAGGAAGCTGCGGAGAAAGCCAAGTGTGAGTTGTCCAGTTCGCAGACGACCGAGATCAACCTGCCCTTTATCACTGCCGATGCCGGCGGTCCTAAACATCTCAGCATTGAGTTGTCGCGATCCAAGCTTGAGCAGTTGGTGGATAACCTTATTCAGCGTTCGGTGGGTCCTGTCGAATCCTGCCTGAAGGATGCAGGCATGGGGAACTCCAGTGTCGACGAGGTCATTCTCGTGGGCGGACAGACCCGTATGCCCAAGGTCCAGGAAGTGGTCCGGAAGGTGTTCGGCAAGGAGGCTCACAAGGGCGTTAACCCTGATGAAGTGGTGGCTGTTGGAGCGGCGATTCAGGGTGGCGTGTTGAAGGGCGAGGTCAAGGACGTTCTATTGCTGGATGTTACGCCTCTTACACTTGGTATCGAGACTCTGGGTGGCGTTTCAACTCCCCTCATCGAGCGTAATACGACCATTCCCACTCGTAAGAGCGAGATTTTCAGTACGGCCGCTGACAATCAGTCCACTGTTGAGATTCATGTGCTGCAGGGCGAGCGGAAGATGGCTCGTGACAACAAGACCATCGGACGTTTCCATCTTGACGGAATACCCCCCGCGCCGCGCGGTGTTCCGCAGGTTGAAGTCACATTCGATATAGACGCCAACGGCATTCTGCACGTGAGCGCAAAGGATCTCGGTACCGGCAAGGAGCAGAAAATCACCATAACAGCCACGAGCGGATTGTCCGAAGAGGAAGTCAATCAAATGGTGAAAGACGCTGAGCAACACGCCGAGGAAGACAAGAAGGCGCGTGAGACGGCTGAGACAAGAAACCGGGCCGATGCCACGGCGTATGAAACCGAAAAATTCCTCAAGGAACAGGAAGGCAAGATACCTGCAGACAAGAAATCCTCGCTCGAAGAGCGCGTCAAGAAACTGAAGTCTGCAATTGAGGCAGGGAATGTGGACGAGATGAAGTCCGAACTTGAGCAGGTGAATTCCGAAATGCAGGCGATTTCCGCCGACCTGTACACACAGGCCAAGCAGGAATCAGGCGCAGGGGCGCAGCAGCCGGGAGGTGAACAGCCCGGTGCGGAAGCATCCGACAATGATTCCAAGGCCGGCGAAAAGGATGAAGAGGTTATCGACGCGGACTTTGAAATGGTCGATGACGATGAGAAAAAGAACAAGTAGTAACCAATAATCGACGGGATCATCGTTGCACGCAATGATGGTTCCGGAAGATAAAAACAACGAAGGGGAGGAGTGAGTATATGAAGATTCAGCCATTGGGCGAACGAGTCCTAGTTAAACCTCTGGAAGAAAAAGAAACGGAAAAGGGAGGAATAATAATTCCCGATTCCGCAAAGGAAAAACCCCAGCAGGGAAAGGTTGTAGCCGTAGGCACCGGAAAACTGGATGAGGACGGCAAGAAGATACCCTTCAACGTCAAGAAGGGCGATCTGGTTCTCATGCCGAAATACGGTGGAACGGAAGTCAAGATCGACGACAAGGAATATCAGATATTCCGTGAAGACGATATTCTAGGTATAATTCAATAAACCAGATCAAGTAGGAGGAAAACACATGCCAGCAAAACAACTAAAATATGATACCGACGCACGTCAGGCCATCCTGCACGGCGTTGAAAAATTGAGCCGTGCGGTCAAGGTGACTCTCGGTCCGAAGGGACGCAATGTAGTTCTGGACAAGAAGTTCGGTTCTCCGACCGTAACCAAGGACGGCGTGACGGTTGCCAAGGAAATCGAACTTGAAGACCCCTTTGAAAACATGGGAGCCCAGATGGTGCGCGAGGTCGCCAGTAAGACCAGCGATGTGGCCGGTGACGGCACCACGACGGCTACGCTTCTTGCGGAAGCCATATACCGTGAAGGTCTAAAGAACGTGACCGCAGGCGCAAACCCGATGAGCCTCAAGCGCGGCATAGACAAGGCTACGGAAGTAGCCGTCCAGGCGCTTGAGACGCAGAGCAAGGCGGTCAAGGATCGTCAGGAAATCTCCCAGGTTGCTACGATCTCCGCTAATGGAGATACGACCATCGGGGACATCATAGCTGACGCGATGGACAAGGTTGGCAAGGATGGAACAATCACGGTCGAGGAAGCCAAGGGCATCGAAACCACGCTGGATGTGGTTGAAGGCATGCAGTTCGACAAGGGTTATCTTTCGCCATATTTCGCGACAAACACCGACACGATGGAAACGGTGCTGGAAGACGCCCATATTCTGATCTTCGAGAAGAAGATCTCGAATCTGCAGGATCTTCTGCCCCTGCTTCAGAACGTGGCCAAGTCCAACCGACCTCTGTTGATTATTGCCGAAGATGTCGAGGGAGAGGCGCTGGCGACTCTGGTGGTCAACCGCATACGCGGAACCCTTCAGGCCTGCGCGGTAAAGGCGCCTGGATTCGGTGATCGCCGCAAGGCGATGCTGGAAGACATCGCAATTCTTACCGGAGGCCGCTGCCTGACCGAAGATCTTGGTGTCAAACTTGAAAACGTCCAGCTCAGCGATCTCGGACGTGCCAAGAGGGTAACGGTAACCAAGGAAACGACCACCATCGTCGAAGGCGCAGGTAAGAGTTCCGACATCAAGGGACGTATCGAGCAGATCAGGCGTCAGATCGAGGAAACAACCTCGGACTACGACCGCGAGAAACTGCAGGAACGTCTGGCCAAGCTTGCCGGAGGTGTGGCGGTTATAAACATAGGCGCGGCTACAGAGACCGAGATGAAGGAAAAGAAGGCCCGCGTGGAAGACGCGCTGCACGCTACCCGGGCGGCTGTTGAAGAAGGCATTGTGCCTGGAGGCGGAGTGGCTCTTCTGCGTTGCCAGCAGAAACTCGAGAAGACGAAGCTCGAGGACGGCGACGAGGCTATCGGAGTGGACATTGTGCGGCGGGCCTGCGAGGCGCCCTTGCGTCAGCTGGTCGATAACGCCGGCGTTGAAGGCTCCATAGTGCTGCAGGATGTCAAGAAGGCCAGTGGCAACCAGGGATACGATGTCGCCACAGGGAAGTACGTGGACATGGTGAAGTCCGGCATCATCGATCCAACCAAGGTTACACGCACTGCCATACAGAATGCAGCAAGTATTGCCTCGCTCCTGTTGACCACGGAATGCATGGTCACGGAGATTCCTGAAGAGGATAAGTCTGCGCCGCAGATGCCCCCGGGCGGCGGCATGGGTGACATGTACTGATAATAACGCAAAAAATCCGACAGTAGTCGGTTGACACGCATGGACGGGGCGCATATATTTGCGCCCCGTCATGCATAGCGGGCTACGGAGGAGTTAAGTTGAATATAAACTACATGGAAGCAGCCAAAGAGCGGATACCGAATATACCCCTCTTGATTAATATCGTTGCGCGCAGGGTGCGCCAGTTGAATCGCGGTGAAAGGCCCCTTGTAAGGCCTGATGACTCCAGGATGTCCCATATGGACCTGGCGCTCAAGGAGATCGGAGAAGGCAAGCTTACCGCAGAGATGAAGTTCAAAGCGCCGGCCGATGCTCCGGCTCATGATAACGTCATCAGCCTGTAAAGGAAACGGTTTCCCGGCACATGAATGCCGAAACGAAACATGGCGCGCCCGCCGGCGTAAGACAAATCGCAAGCAATCGTAAGGCGCGGCGTGATTTTCATGTTTTGGAAAAACTGGAGGCCGGCATGGAGCTTCGGGGCACCGAAGTGAAATCGATTCGTGCTGGAAAAGTAAGCTTGGATGAAGCCTTTGCGAGAATTGAAGATGGTCAGGTCTTTCTCTACGGCATGCACGTCCAGCCTTACGAACACGGTAATGTGCATAATCATGATCCCGTTCGTCCGCGGCGCATGCTGCTGCACAGCCGTGAAATTCACCGCCTGCTCGGGCAAACGACCGCCAAGGGTAATACACTAGTACCCCTGCGCCTGTATCTTCGCCGGGGTGTGGTAAAGGTTGAGCTTGGCCTTTGCCGCGGCAAACAGCGCGCTGATAAGAGGGAAGACCTGAAGCGCCGTACAGCCGATCGCGAGGCGGAACGCGCCATTGCCGCCCGGATCCGCAGATGATGTTACATGCGGTTTTGCCGTGTTTCCCATTCTCCCTTTTCGGAATGACGGTTATGCGGCGAAAGTCTGTTGGCAAGTCCCGCCCAGGATGAGATGGAAATGTCTTCAGGGCGTTTTTCCGGTGAAATAGACTCGGCATCCAAAGCCGATTGAATATCCGCAGGGCGGATGCACAGATCATTCGACATGGAACGCAGTATGTGCCCCACCTGCTTGCGGCGCCGTGAAAAGCACAGTTTAAGCAGTAGATACATGAAATCCCTGTCCGATACCTGAGCCACGGGCTCTTCACGTCGTCGAAACGTCAGGATGGCCGAACGGACATCAGGAGGAGGATGGAAACAGGTCCGATTCACGGTTTTAGTCAACTCGATTTCATAGTCCAGCTGGATGCGTATAGTCAGCAGTCCGTAATCCCTTGTTCCGGGTTTTGCGCATAAACGCCGCGCCACATCCAGCTGAAGCATCAGGATCATTGTTTCCGGGCGTGCGGCAAACTCCGTTACTTCCACCAGCAGCCGGCTTCCAACACTGTACGGAAGATTGGCCACGATTTTGGATATTCCCCGTTTAAGAAGAGATTCCAAATCATAATCCAGGGCATCCCCTTCAAGCAGTTCGAAATTGCGCGCATCGATGAACCTGCTTCTGAGATAGGAACAGAGCGCCGCATCTTTCTCGATGGCAATAACCCGGTATGCCGCTTCCAGCATGGGCTCCGTCAAAACGCCGAGTCCCGGTCCGATTTCCAGAACCGTGTCGCCGGGCTCCAGACCGGCCGACCTGAGAATTATCCCAAGGATGTTTTCGTCGCAAAGGAAGTTTTGTCCCAGGTACCTGCTTGGGCGCATGCCCAGTTCTCCAAGAATGGTGCGCACGTCGCTTGGACGAGTGAGTTTCATGCTCCGGCCCATGGATTGCAGCGCGGTGCCAGCCGGCCTGCCAAACGAATGGCGGCAATCATGCTTGATGGATTGGCCGTGTCGCTGCCTGCTATATCAAATCCCGTGCCGTGATCGGGAGATGTCCGCACAAAAGGAAGTCCCAGTGTAAGATTTACTCCGTTTTCAAATGCCAGAAGCTTGAATGGGGCAAGGCCTTGATCATGATACATCGCAACTACGGCATTGTACCGGCCATGCAGAGCCTGATTGAACACAGTGTCCGCTGGAAACGGTCCATACGCCTTAATGCCTGCGTTCTGCAAACTTCGTATTACAGGATCAATAATCTCGATTTCCTCGTTTCCAAGTGTGCCTCCGTCCCCCGCGTGAGGATTCAGGCCGCATACCGCAATATGACCGCGTTTTTCTCCAATCCAAGGCATGGCTTCCGAAGTCAGTTCTATGGCTTCACAAACCAGGGAACGGGTCAATGACCGGGCAACATCCTTCAGCGGCATGTGCCTGGTAACAATGACAACACGAAGCCTGTCATTCAACAGCATCATTGCGAAACGCCTGCGTCCCGCAAGCTCTGCCAGAAGCTCCGTGTGTCCCGGATAGTGCAGTCCTGCCTTATGAAACCCCTCTTTGCTTATGGGAGCAGTTACGATCGCCTGCAGTATGCCGGTGCGCCAGGCGTCCACTGAAGCCCGTATCCACGCCGAGGCGCATCGGGAAGCAACCTCCTCAATTCGGCCCGGCTTCCAGGAGAGTTTCTCGCCGGGTTCAGGATCCCAAACCACTACCTTGCGACTGGCCGCTTTACCTTCATCAGGATGCCACTTCAACGGGACCGGAAATCCGAAATGGCGGGCCTGGTCCGAGAGTACGTCGGCATTGCCGATCAGGATGAACCTGTAGGCTGGAGGCCATCGGCTTCCATATACCGCTTTCAGGACTGTTTCCGCACCGATACCATTGACGTCGCCGAGTGTGATACCTATGCGGATGCGTTTTGTGGACTGCTTGATCATTGGATGCACGGAACCATGGGGCCACCCTGCGCCCCGGGACGACCCTTTCCGAAATCAAAGTCGGCGCTCTTCCTGAGGGGGCTGGAATCTGCGGACAAAATGTTTCTGTTTCAAACGGTTTATCCATTCCTGATAGAGGCGTTCCTCTTCGGCCCTGCGCAGTTCCCTGTACAATTCCTCCTGGACTTCCTCAAGCGGCACCACCGATTTATCGCGTCGGTCCTCAACTCGTAGTATGTAGAAGGCGTCTCCGGTTTCCACCAATCCGCTTGTGTGTCCGGGTTCGAGATCCGCTGCCGCTTCCGCCAGTTCCGTACGAAGAATATCCGGAGTTATCCAGCCCCAGTCGCCGCCCCGGGCCGCCCGTGATCCCTCGGAGTACTCGGCAGCCAGCCCGGGAAAATCATTACCTTCACGCAGCTTTTCAATAGCGGATTCCGCCTTCAACCTCTTTCCGTTATTTCCTTTATCCTCGTCATCCTTGTTTATGACAATCATGCGCAGATGAATTTCCTCGGGCTTCCTGAACTCATCAATCCTTTCCATGTATGTCCTTCGTACGGAGCCCGGTGAGATGGCAATGTGGCTGAGAACCGCTTCACGCCGCAAGAGCATGACGACGAGTCGTTCCCTCATTTCCTTGCGGAAATCTTCCAGAGTTATGCCTTCCTCTGCCATGGCCTGCATGAAGGCGGAGCGATTGTTGTTGAAGCGCTCTGCAACCAGATCCTTGATGTGGTCATCCACCAGGGCGTCCGGTATATGTGCTTCACTCTGCTCAAATTCTTCAAGGATCAGCGCCCTCTCAATAAGTTCGTCTAGTATAGCCTGATAGGCCTGCTCCAGCCGCTCAGCAAGCTCTCTGCCATGATAAGCGGTACGCAGTCTCTCTTCCATGGGTTGCAGGGCTCCAAGGACTTCGCTTACTGTGATTATTCTCTGATTAACCACCGCCGCATATCCATCAACAGGTATGGATTGAGAACGGGCGTCAACAGAGATTGCTGCTGCCAACCCCGCTAAAAAAATCAATATAATGTTTTTTGCCGACATGGGATCACAATGTAATTGGTTGAAGCGACGGGACAGTATCACACAGATTAATGATTTTCGCAACGGCGTTGCGCTTCGAGCCTCAGGAAAGTAATCCAGAGGGCTTAAAAGCTCTTAAATCACACGTTTACACGCCGGTCATGGGATGGCTTGGTCGGCCCTCGAACCGTGATGTTTCACGGGAAAAACTCCATTTTTATCGGTTTTAAGTATATGCCGGATACCTGTTCTCAGGTTGTTTTTGACCTTCAGGGTTCCAGCAGAATCTTCAGCACGCCGCGCCGCCCGGCATGTTCGAAGGCGGCTTCGGCCTCGTCCAGCGGGTATCGGGCGTCAATCAGGCGGTTCAGAGGGAGGTCTCTCTTTGTTATCATCTCCAAGCCGTCCTTGAACCTGCCACAACGAGATCCGACGAGTGTTATTTCGTTAATGACGGCGGGAGCCAGGTTCAGTTCACCCCCTGCGGCTACGGTTGATTTCAATACGACCACGCCGCGCGGACGGCAAAGACGTAACGCCTGTGCCAGGCCGTTTTCGGAACCGGTTGCCTCTACCACGATGTCTGCGGATGCATCCGGCTGTTTCTCCGAGGATGGACTGGTATTCAATCCCCCCCACCGGGCGCGTTCGAGCTTGGACTCGTGGCGGCCGACCAGGGTGACGTCGTTTGATACTGTGCACAGCGCCCATGCGCAGAGAATGCCGAGCTTTCCGTCTCCCAGCACGATACAGCGGTCCTTCTTGCCCACGTCAACCTGTTCGAGTATTTCACATGCGGCCGAAACCGGCTCGGTAAATACTGCGCGGTCATCGGGCAGATTATCCGGAACAGTGCACAAGTTGGCTGTCGGCAGTGCGCAGTATTCCGCCATGCAGCCGTCGTGATTCATTATACCCAGCACTGTTCGATCCGGGCAATGGCGTCCCATATCCACGGCGCACCACTCGCATTCTCGACAGGCGGCGTTGATCTCTCCCACCACGCGCCTGCCGACCCACTCCTTATCGCCGCAATCCTCCACGGTTCCCGCGAATTCGTGTCCCAGAGCCCCTTTGAATCCCATGTAGCCCTTTGTCAGTTCAAGGTCAGTGCGGCAGATGCCGGCACTGTTAATGCGGATCTTCGCCCATCCCGGACGAATTCCCGGCTCTGGATACGACCTTTCCAAATGCAGTTTTCCGTCAAATACAAGCGCTTTCATGGGATTCATCATAGCTTGGAAAATGAAACAAGGACAAGTATGGAATTGTTTCCCACACTTGGAAAAAACTCATTCCTGCCGGCAAGGCCCGGCAGGAACTGCCGGTTGCCGGGAATTGATCGGGAGGCTTTTTATCTTTTTCCTCTTGCGTCAATGCGGATGGGTGTTATATTCACCCCTCTTAAACGGGTCCCGGGCCGGTTTTATTAAACGGGTGACGGGGCGGAAGCGAGTATCCTTCTTGCCTCAGAAGGATCAAAGCGGATTTTCCCGACAAGCCGTAACATACGGCGTATTAGGGAATATTACATGGAGGTAATATGGCAGTTACAGGTGAAGTCCATTCGGACATAGGCGTACGCGACCTGCTTGAAGCAGGTCTGCACTTCGGACATCAGACCAAACGGTGGAATCCCAAGATGAAGCGCTTCATCTTCGATGAGCGCAACGGGATATACATAATCGACCTGGCCAAGAGCCTTGCGCATCTAAAACAGGCCCAGCAATTCCTTTACGATACGGTAGTGCGCGGAAGAAAGGTGCTGTTTGTAGGAACCAAGAAGCAGGCCCAGGAACCCCTTCGCGAGGCCGCGGAGCGATTGAATCAGTTTTATGTAACGCACCGCTGGCTTGGAGGAATGTTGACCAATCTTACCACGGTGCGTCACAGCGTCGCGCGTATGCGCGAACTCGAGAAGTTGCTTGAAGAGGACAGCTCGGCCCGACCCACATCCAAGAAGGAAGAGGCGCGGCTGAGACGGGAATATCAGAAGCTGCACCGTAATCTATCAGGTGTTGCGGATATGGAGCAGGCGCCAGGCGCAATGTTTGTGGTGGATATAAACCGCGAGTCGATAGCAGTGGCTGAAGCCAATCGTCTGGGCATACCGGTAGTCGCTCTTGTTGATACCAACTGCGACCCGGATCCTGTAGATTACCCCATTCCCGGCAACGATGACGCAATTCGCGCAATACGGCTGATTGTAAAGATCGTGGCCGACACCATACAGCAGGCATCCAACGAGTACGCCAGAATCGCCGCCGAAGAGTCGCGACGCCGGCAGATCGAGGAGGCTGAAAAGGCGGCCAAGGCAAAGGCGGCGGAGGAAGAACGCAAGGCGCGTGAAAAGGAGCGAAAGGCCAAAGAGGCCGAAGCAAGAAAGCAGGAACAGGCCCGCCTTGCCGAAGCCAAAGCCAAGGAAAAGCAGCGCCAGACAGAGGAAGCGGAAAAGGTGCGCAGCCAGGCCGCTGTAGACAAGCAGGCGGCCGGCGAGGAGAAACCGGCGGCACCCGCACAGGAACCTGCTCCGGCACAGTCAACGTCATCTTCCGAAGCGCAGGATGAAAAAGACGAGGGAAAAAGTCCGGCGGAAGATAATAAGGATAACTGAGGAACAGGTTCCGGTTGATCTTCCCTGAATGCAGGAGTGGTCATTGATTTATCGGGAGTTGCTCAACCGGAACTTTCATTAATCCGGCAAGCCGCGACTCTTCAATAATAACTTATTACATATCAAGGAGACGGGACATGGCTAATATTACAGCAACACAGGTCAAGGAACTCAGGGATGCCACGAATGTGAGCATGATGGAATGCAAGAAAGCTCTGGTCGAATCCGGAGGCGACAAGGATGCTGCTATCCGAATGCTTCGTGAGCGCGGTCTCGCAATAGCCGGTAAGAAAGCTGAACGTGTTGCCAAAGAAGGTATAGTGGCTGCAGATGTTACGGATGGAGGCAAAACCGGCGTCATAATCGAAGTGAACTGTGAAACGGATTTTGTGTCCCGCAACGAGGTATTTCAGTCATTCGTAAAGGATCTGCTGGTCAGGGCCAGGGATGTCGGAGACAACGAGCTGGCTGACGCTGTCAAGGATGAGGTGGTCGCAAAGGTTGCGGAAATAGGCGAAAACATCATTGTCAGGCGCAATGCCAAATACGAGGTGCAGGGAAACGGGCTCATCGCCAGCTACATACATCTTGGCGGAAAGATGGGGGTGCTTCTGGAGGTGGGCTGTGAGAAGGACGACACCGCTGCACGTGAGGATTTCCGGGAGCTCGTGAAGGATATAGCCCTTCATATTGCTGCTTGCAACCCTTCATACCTTAAGAGGGCAGAGGTCCCTGAGGACTTGATTCAATCCGAGCGCGAAATATTCGCTAAACAGGTTGAAGGAAAACCGGCAAATATTATTGATAAGATAGTCGAAGGCAAGCTGGAGAAATATTTCGGACAGATCTGTCTCCTGGAGCAGGGTTTTGTAAAAAATCCGGACCAGACCGTAACGCAATTAATCGAAGAGAAGGGCAAATCAATCGGCGACACCGTCGGTATTCGCAGATATGTCAGATTTCAAATCGGTGCGTGATCCGGCGCAGCCGACTGACTGGCGGGAGGACAGCCCGGGGTCAGACGCTTTCCGTGCGGTCTTGACCTGTTGCCGGGCAATCGCCCCCCGGTTTGAATCCTTGCCGGGACTTTGTTTAATGGCGTGAGCTGAATGAGGCCGTAATTTTTTTTCTTTTATTTTTCCGGTATATTCGTTAAAGGGGTGATATGGAATTTGTTTCCATCAACCCGGCTAACGGAGAACGTATAGCAACATATGAAGAGATGCCCGTTGATGCGGTATCCGATGTGTTGCGGAAAATGCACGGCGCGTTTCTTGAAGGACGCGAAAAACCAATTGGTGACAGATCCGACGCCTTCCACAGACTCTCGGTAATTCTGAAAGAGCGCAAGAACGGCCTGGCTCTTCTTATGGCGCAGGAGATGGGCAAACCCCTGGACCAGGGAAGGGCCGAGATAGATAAATGTGCCTGGTTGAGCGAATATTACGCCGATTTTGCGGAAACCTTTCTGCAGACCGAGCCCATGGAAGCCGGCGGCTCCAAGAGTTACATCATGTATCAGCCGCTGGGCGTAATACTTGCCGTCATGCCCTGGAACTTTCCTTTCTGGCAGGTATTCAGATCCGGTGTATCGGCGATCATGGCTGGGAACACGATCCTTTTGAAGCATGCGCCAAGTGTATGTGGTTGTGCAATGGCTATTGAGGATTTATTCAATGCCGCGGATTTTCCAGTGCCGGTGCTGCGTTCGCTGATCGTGGATGTCGAGCGTGTTCCCGGGATAATTGATGATCCCAGGGTAGCGGCGGTCACGCTTACCGGCAGTCCGAAAGCAGGCAGCGCAGTCGCAGCACGCGCGGGTGCATCTTTAAAGAAATGCATACTCGAGCTTGGCGGAAGCGATTCGTATCTGGTGCTGGAGGACGCGGATGTGAAGGCCGCGGCAGAGATCTGTGTTTCATCCAGGTTGATAAACAGCGGACAGAGCTGTATAGCCGCCAAGCGTTTCATCGTGGTCGATCCTGTTCGCGAAAAGTTCGAGTCGTTGTTTGTTGAGAAAATGAGGTCCAGGAATATGGGTGACCCGGTGGGAGACGACATTGACCTGGGACCGATAGCGCGCCGGGATTTAAGGGATGCCCTGCACGACCAGGTCGTACGAAGCGTTGATCAGGGAGCGCGTCTTCTTCTGGGCGGAGAGATCCCGGAAGGAAAGGGTTTTTTTTATCCGCCCACGGTTCTGACGGATGTCCGGAAGGGGCAGCCTGTATTCGATGAAGAGACATTCGGTCCGGTCGGGGCAATTATTCCTGCGGCAGACGAGGATGAAGCCGTCCGCCTGGCGAACGATTCACCATACGGACTGGGGGCGGCGGTATTTACCAAAAACGCCCTGCACGGTGAAGAAGTAGCCTCGCGGCTTGATGTAGGCAATGTGTATGTAAACGATTTCGTCAAGTCGGATCCCCGCCTGCCCTTCGGCGGAATCAAGAAATCCGGACATGGAAGGGAATTGTCCGTAACAGGGATACGTGAGTTAGTCAATGTGAAGAGTGTATGGGTGAAATGAGCGAAAGAGTTCCGCTTGAATAAAATATATGCCCCTACACGCGCACTGGCTCAACCAGGGCATGTTAGGGAAGGGAAGAGTCGTTCAATCCACCACAGGATCCAGAAAGATCTCGCTGAAGTATAAACTTCCCTCTCCGGGATGGACCTCTATCTTGAGGGTCAAGTTGTCGTTCCTGTGCAACTGAGTGAATACCCATGACACCTCTCCCCACTGACCGGGTTCGGCGTTTAACGGACGGGCGGTATAGGTTGACCCTCCGCGTCGCCCATATGCAAATCGGAGAGTAATCGGGCGAGAGGACCGATAGCTCTTGAAGTCCTCTGAGAGATAGTAGCGTATTTTAAGTTCAGCCACTCTCAGATCAGAAGGCACTCGGAAAGGCTGTTCCACATTCAGAATTCTTCTTCGATGCATTTGAACTTCAAGGGCGGGGACCATGCTTCCGTCTTCTTCACGGATTTGCTCTATGAGGCCTGCACCCCTCCAACCTCCCCGTGAATTCAAGTCGCTGTTTCGCAGCAGGCTCCTTTCAAGGCGCTCTTCCAGATCGGCTTCCTCCTCTGTCAAAGCTTCTGCATCTTCTCTATATGAGCGAATAAAATCCTGATCGGTCTGACTTAGGTCGGCAATGGAAACCGTAAAACGCCTTCGGTCTATTTCCAGCTCGATATGATCTTGTTGAACTGAAATCAGCTTCCCTTCAACTTGCACCCCTCCTCGGTCCGTCCAGGTCCGCATCTCTGTCTGCGAGAAAGAATTTGACGGGAGAATAAGGCATACAAGAGGAATGAGTGAATGTAAGAAGGTATTAATAACCTTGTTCATGTCCTCCCCTCCATGAAGTCAGCAAGCCTTTTATATATTTATGCCTGAACAGGAGTATGACCTCGCTAGTATGGCAGATTGAAATTTCAGGCAAAACGCTGGCATATCAGACATATATTAGCAATCAAAATTAAGGCATGACCTAGTAACTTAAGGCAGATCGTGATCCCCTTTTCCCGTTTTTATTGCGCCTGTTTATCGTGAAAGAACCAGACCAGGAAGACCAATGTGAAAACAATGAAGAAAAGGATGCCGGCCCAGCTCAGTATCCGCAGAGGCTTACGCGGGCGGAAAATATCCGGAACAACATCCAGTTGGATTGCACGGTAGTTGAGCCACGCGAATATGGGCGATGTCAGAAACGATATTATCATCGCCACCTGAAGCATGGCGCCCAGCGTGCCCAGGAAAAATTTTACGATCACATAAGTCGCCGCTACGCATAATGCTATCCAGATGGTATGGATGGTCCTGAAACGGTTTTCCCATGAACGTTCGGCAATGAGTATGGAGCATACCGCCAATGATCTGGGCCATCCATCGACGCAGGTCAATGTCGTACTGAACATTGCGCTGAAAGCGGCAATTGCGATTACCCAGTAGGACCAAGGCCCGATGGTATCTACATACATGGATATGAATTGGCTTGCGAACGCCGCGCTTTGTTCGGGGAATTCCTGGCCGCTGCCGTGCAGTACCAATGCGCCTAGCCCTAGAAAAAACATGGCTGTAACCACCGTTCCGATGTAGCCGATATGAAAATCCGTCATCGCCTCGCTCATTGTGGCACGGTGCCGAGTCTGCCTTTCCCGGGAATCCATCCACAGAGACGGCCATGCGGCGACGTCTATGGGAGCCGGCATCCAGCCCATGAAGAGGATGATGAAGCCCACCGAGGCCAGGTTCCAAGGCGTTGGGCTGATGAAATCCGCCTCCGCCACCGGCCCTGTCCAAAGAGCGGCGGTGATGGCTGCCAATGTGGAAATCGTCAGTGAAATTACGACAACCTTGGCGACTGTGTCCAGCAGCCGGTATCTGCCCAGCACTATGATGCCCGCGCAGAGCAATGCCATTAACGCGGTCGACTCCGGAATAGGAATAAAATCTAAACCGATATTGATCGCAAGGCTGGCAGTGATCATGGACACCCCGGCGATGTTGAGCGCGGCGTTGATCAGGTTAAGCATGAAAAATGCGTATAATGCACCGCGGCCCAGGCGTTTATAACCGTGCAGGATGCTTTCCCCGGTGGCCGCGCGATACCGTTCCCCGTAGAGGAAAAAAGGGTATTTGAACAGGTTTACAAGGAGCATCACCCCAAGCAGGGACCACCCGAACAGGGCGCCGGCCTGGGTGGAGGAAACCAGGTGCGATCCGCCTATGGCAGCGCCGGCCATGAGAATTCCCGGCCCGATCGCCTTGATCAGATTCTTGCGTGTAGTAAACCCGCTGCTTATTCCATGTTCAGCTTGCATGGTATGGTCGTAATCAATTATTGGAATTGGAATGGCTCATAAAGGTTCGAAATATTGGCTGGCGGCAGCCATGTAGTCAATGAGGAATAGTTGAAAATATCAACTCGAAGACATTCATGTCTTGAAAATAGGGCCTTGCCGGTTTTCCCATACGCAAAAAAATAACGGCGGAAATATTCCGCCGTTATTTTTTTGAACAATAAATACTGGCGCGACTGATTACATCAGGTTCGCGCCTCCAACGCCATTAACAATCGCCCTTTTTTCCGGATTTCGAGGGGTTGTCCTTGTCCGAACAATCAGATTTTTTCTCGCAATCACCCTTTGGATTACGGTCCTTCTTTTCGTCGCAATCCGCCTTCTTAACCGTGCATTCGGCGGGATTGGATATTTCTCCGGCTCCGGACACCGGGCATACAGCCCCTTCACCGTGGACAGTGGGATTCAGGACAAGCAGTGCCCCTCCGACAATACCTAGCGCCGCGATACTCGCAATCCATTTATACATAATAATCAACTCCTTTGTTACAAGATCCCCTTAACACCTTATAGGGTATACCATTATAAACGGAATTCAATGATAGATGAATAATAATTATTATTTTTACGGTTGTGACGGAAAAGGCGTGCCTGAGGGCAGGTTGCTTATCCAGATATGCGTTCAAGTGCCCATTTCGCATGTTCGCGTATTAGCGGTTCTGAATCCGCTACGGCACGTTCAAGCGCCGGCTTCGCTGATGGATCACCCCAGTTGCCTAGTGCTACCGCCACGTTTCTCAACAGGCCGCGTCGTTTTGCGCGTATAACCGGTGTCTTGCGAAACCTTTTCCTGAAACCATCTTCATCCAGTTCAATGAGATCCAGAAGGCGGGGCGCGGATATTTCATGATCGTATGTCAGAAAGTTGTCTTCAAGCGCCCGGGAATAGCGTCGAACCCATGGGCATATCGACTGACATTCGTCACAGCCGAAAATCCAGTTGGACATCTTTACCCTGAGCGGTTCGGGAATGGAGCCGCGCAGTTCTATTGTCAGGTACGATATGCACCTGTTGCTGTCTAGGATATACGGAGCAGGAAAGGCATGCGTGGGACAGATATCCAGGCATCGTCGGCACGACCCGCATGTGCCTGCGCGGCGGATATCTTGTTCCGGTTTTGCCGGATATGTGGCACCGTCATCCTGAGCCGGTTCATCCGGATCTAGTTCCAGGTCGGTGAGGATCCCTCCCAGAAACACGTAGGAACCGAGTCCTGGATTGATGAGCAATGTATTTTTTCCTATGAAACCCAGACCCGCCTCAGCCGACCATGACCGTTCAAGTACCGGCCCGGTATCGATATAATACCGGCACCGGGTTTCCTCCGAGGTCTCCTGCTTGATAAATTCAACAAGCGATTTCAGGAGGGGTGTAATAACATCATGATAGTCCTGACCCCATGCATATCTCGCTATGCGTCCCCGGGACGGGTCGTTCCATTTTTCGGGCGGCGGATTTTGAATGAAATAGCTGACGCCGACCATGATAAGCGAGCGAGCGCCCGGAACAACAATTCGTGGATCAACGCGCCGTTCAGGTTTGCGGGCCAGCCAGTCCATATCAGCGTGCCGTCCAGCCGCAAGCCAGTTCCGGAAAGCATCAGCGTGACGGTTTTCCCCCGCCGGCGCTATCCCGGCCAGTTCGAAACCCAGCTCCACAGCCTTTTGTTTTATGCGTTCCTCAATAGTCATGACTACATGATGAAAACACAAATAAAGCCGGGAAACAATCCGCCCATGTGTTATTACTATTCCATTTATAACGGTGAAAACAGCTTGACCTTGCAGTTTTCCTGCAAAGAATTTCAATAAAGGCTGGGGACCTGTTGAAACAGGCGCATGAATATGGCTAAGACCGTAATTGTTAACGATATGATGCAGAGCGGATACAAGTACATGCTGTCCGAGCCCAGTGGTAAGAACTTCTCTCCGGATTTTTCTCCGGAATTAAGTCCCTCCGAGATGCTGGAGCTGGGGGTGTTCGGGGGCAAATACATGACGGATTGCAGGGATGAATTTCCGAAGTCATGGTTCAAGAACGCGAGGTTATGCCATGAAAAACATGATCCGGAATTAAACTTCTTCAAGATTAATGCGTCCAAATCCTTATCCTACTGGAAGGGAAAAGGCTGGATCTACTGGGAGGATCCCCGCGGGTGGTTCCAGTGGTATTGCAGATATTACATTGGAAGACGATGTCCCGACGATGACCGTCAGATAAAGAGATGGAAGGCCATGAAGCGTCATATAGCTCAGGTCAGGAAAAACTGCAGAAAAGGCGACTGGTCTTGCCGTCGCAAGCAAAGGCAGGCCCTTCTTCATTGGGCATATGACAGTCGGAAATATTAGCCACTTGAAAAATCTTCACATGGACTGGTTATCATGTCGGCCCATTTCAAACGATTCATTATCCGGATCGCGTCACTTGATACTGGCGTCGTCTCAGCATGAAAGTTACAGCGCGATGTATTTGTAAAGAATCGCAAAGTGATTTTTATGAATAGGGACCACCGAAGATGTCAGACACCGCTGCAGGAGGTAATTCCGCCACCCATATCCAATTTTAGTAATTTACATCTTTGAAAGTACAATTGGGTGTATGTAAACTTTTGTCATAGTGATTATTTTCTGTTTCATATTTTAATATCAGCGTAACTGGGTAAAAAGAATTTCACCATTATTTTCAATATCCGGCGTTAGGCCGTCCTGGGTTTAACGTCGGGCTGCAGTTCCGAATGAATGGATCGGCTGGCGGGTGGGGATGGGCCGTGCGGATATCCAGTCGAGTTATCCGCTACGTATCGCAGAATCCCGGGGCCGGAATGTCGTACGAGAACGAAATGAACTGTACAAATTACTATAATACGCAATTTACCCTCTGATTCGGATGAAACAAGATAGAGGTAAGAGAATGAGCGAATATATACCGCGGGTAATAGTTCCTGAAGGATACAGGGGCAAGATCCTGCTCGTACTGGTTAGACATGCTGGCGAGGAGATAATCGTTCTTCGGTCCGGCGATTTATGGCATAGGGAAATACTGCGAAATGCCCGTACGGAGATTGCAGCCTCAGGTCTTACGGATGCGGAGGTAGAGCAAATAGGGGGCGCATATCTCACCTTTGTTGACAGCGGCACGATAGAAATAGGCGGCACTAGTGAAGAATTCGGAAGATGCGATCTCGACCATGCCGCTGATCTAATCCGCTCAGCATGGCCGGAATGGAATGTAGTGGTGCGCTGACGAAGCTGTTTCCATGTCCCTTGACTCTTCCTTTCCACAGTAACTTCAATCCTTGTTCATGGCCCATGCATTAAGCAAAATTGCAGCTTTTGCTGCTACATCGCCAGTCAACCTTGCGCAGCGTTCCTGCCGCTCGGCGCTAGTCCTTCTGTGCCCTGTGATGCTCATCCACTTACGCCGCGAATGCCGGCAAGTCACTGAACCGGCAACGGTAGATACTAGATTTGCTGAAGTGAAGTATTCGGCTACCAGAAATTCGCGTTCTCGCGCGTAAACATTGGATATATCTGTGGGCAGCGGCGTTTGGCGATAATAGGTCAGTAACGCTTCAGCCAGCTGATCGTAGTCATCATCCACAACCAGATTGATCGCAGCCAATGATCCCAGCAATGCTCCGCAAATGTCACCTTCTCCCACAATTCCTCCCCGGCCGAATTCAAGCATGTGTGCTGGAATACCTGTATATGGCGCGCCAACGGACTCCTGCAATGGAGCCAGGAGTGCATAAAAAGCACCGTAGGAGCATCCCTTTTCGTAATATCCCCAGTGCCCCAATTTTCGTACCTGTTCAACATTCAATTTCTCATATGGCCAATGAGTCTCCGGCTGGCCCCCTTCATCTCCTGCAGGCCTGGTTTCGGCAGCGCCTGCGACGGCTCCAGGGGTCTGCAAAAATAGAGCCAGCACGCCAAGTGTTATCCAATGGAAATAATTTTTAAGGTATATCTTGCCTGACATAATAGTCACGTCCTCTCTATTTGTAGTGCCGCTCGGTTCCTATACATACACAACGTGAATGCCAGCCATTTATTGCATGTACTAAACATCTCAATACGTTCTGTATCTGCAACCTATGGGTATCCCCATAAAGAAGAGCAAAATCAAAAAGGATCAGATATAGCCCGACTCGCCAATCTTAATGCGCGGAGATTGGAGGAGCTTGGATTAGAATGGCAGACTCATGCCTTTGTAGTGTTTAATTGCCCTTTTTATTTTCTGAAAAGAAAATCAATAGAGCTGCAACGCGTCATTATGATTATCCGGAAAGTTTGTTATTATTTCCATCTCATAATAAACTTGGTAGGTTTATCGTATAGATGCACAGGCGGGATACATTTGAAGTCATTACGGGTGCCGCAGCCGTTATTGGAGATGCTGCGGCCATATTCATGGGATTCATGCTGGCTGTCTGGATCCGTTTTTTCAGCGGCTGGATCCCGGCTCCTCCCGAGCATGAGTTGCCCCCGATGTCGTTGTATTTGTACGGATCGGGGATTGGAACCCTGCTTTTCCTGCTGATTTTCGCTGTATTGGGTTTGTACGACCGGCCGCAGGTCGGCGGATTCGCAGACAAGGTTCCACGTCTTTCCCGCGCTGTACTATGGGGGATATTTGTGGCGATGGTGCTGGCGTTTGCGATTGCCACGGATCCGCCTTTCTCTCGTCTGGTTGTAGGTCTCTCCTTTCTTACAGTACTGGGTCTGGTAATTTTAGAGCGGTATGTGTTGTTCAAATCGGAGATTGTACTCGCCCGGGGCCGTAAATTGTCCAATCGTGTTGTGGTTCTTGGTGTTGATGAGTCTGCAGGCAATTTAAAATCAGTGTTGGAGGGAGAACCTAGACTCAGGTCCCGTGTGATTGCCTTTCTTAAAACGAATGATTCCAAACCCCATCCGTCCGTACCCAAGGATGAAATTGCTGGAACACTGGATGACCTCCCCGAATTATTACTCAATGAGCAGGTGGATCATGTTATTCTTTCCAACCCCGGTCTGCCCCATGAACGAATGGTGGACATAATCATGCATTGCGAGCGGGCCATGGCGAAGTTTCATATGGTTCCAGACCTGTTCAGAATACTCACAAGCAATGTTAAAATCAGTACGATCGGAGGAATACCCTTGTTGGGTATAGGGAAGTGGCCGCTGGATTATTTCTGGAACCGCGTTCTCAAGCGGGTGGAGGATTTGGCAGGCGGCCTGGTCGGACTATTGATTTCTTTACCCGTGGTGGCCTTTTCGATCCTGGTCATCAAGTTAACATCTCCGGGCCCGGCTTTTTACCGCCAGGAGCGGTGCGGGGAAAACGGCAAGCCGTTCATAATCTACAAGCTGCGCACAATGCCCGTTGACGCTGA
>SLRP01000025.1 GCA_007130845.1 Kiritimatiellia bacterium
GGGTCCATACATGGCCCCGATGGCGGTCAATGTGCCCGTTGCAGTCATCATATCCACGATAGTTGCACTTACCATTACGCCGACCTTGTGCCGGAAACTGCTCAAGAAAGACAATATAGAAAATAAGGAGGAGGGATATGACATCAAGAAATCCACCGCGTTCCGGATCTACAGTAAAATGATGAGCCCTCTAATATCCTCGCGTCGATATTCAACGGCCCTTCTGGCCGTGGTGGGCGTTCTTTTTATTATTTCAGCGGGCCTGGCGGCAACCGGCCTGGTTCCGCTGAAGATGCTGCCGTTCGACAATAAGAACGAATTCCAAATCATAATCGACATGCCTGAACGCACTACCCTTGAGAGGACAGACTCTGTCGTTCGCAGGGTGGAGGATTATCTTCGTTCGGTTCCGGAGGTTACCGACTTCACATCCACGGTCGGCACCGCATCCCCGATGGATTTCAATGGTATGGTCAGACGATATTATATGCGAGAAGGACCCGACGTAGCCGATATACGGGTCAATCTGGAGCATCATACCCGGCGCCATATGGACAGCCATGCGATTGTCCTGCGCATACGCGACGACATTACAGCAATTGCTGATGAGACCGGCGCCAATATCAAGCTTGTGGAAACCCCTCCAGGACCACCAGTACTTTCAACCATAGTAGCCGAAGTGTACGGCATGCCGTATCACAGCTATGACGACCTGATCGCAGCGGCACATGAAGTCAAGGCGCGCATGCACGGCGTTGAAGGCGTAGTGGATATAGACACCACAGTCGAAGCCGATCAGCGCAAATTCTATTTCAGGACGGACCGCGAGAAGGCCGGTCTTAACGGGGTGTCAACGGAGGATATCGCCAGGACACTGAGACTTGCCCTCAGCGGCAGGATAGTAGGAACGGTTCACGTCCCCACTGAACAGAACGAATTACCCATTGTTGTCAGATGGCCCAGGGACATGCGCTCGGATCCCGATCGTCTTTTGAATCTAGTTGTTGAGGGGCACGACGGGAAAATGCCGACTATAGGCGAGCTGGGTGTGTTCGAGGAAGGAATATGGGATAAGACCATATTTCACAAGAATATGCGCCGGGTGGTCTACATCACCGCGGAAATGGCGGGGAGAGGTCCGGCATATGCCGTACTCGATCTTAAGAAGGATCTGCGGGAGCGGCCGTTGCCGGCAGGAATAACCGTGAACTGGCGCGGCGAAGGCGAATGGAAAATAACCGTGGACGTATTCCGGGATCTGGGAATAGCATTCTCCGCTGCGCTTCTGGGAATATACGTGCTTCTGGTTTTTCAGACCGCGTCATACCTGATACCCATTGTAATAATGCTTTCAATTCCGCTTACCATGATCGGGATCATGCCTGGATTCTGGCTGTTGAATTTGCTGTTCACCTCCCCGTCCGGAGGGTACGAAGACCCGGTGTTCTTCACGGCAACCGCTATGATAGGCATGATAGCATTGAGCGGAATAGTGGTCAGAAACGCATTGGTTTTAATCGACTTTATTAGAACGGCCGAGTTCAGAGGCAGTGGACTTCATGATGCTGTCATCGAATCAGGGGCTGTACGGCTGCGTCCCATACTGCTGACTGCCGGCACAACAATGCTGGGCGCCTGGCCAATTACGCTCGACCCGATATTCAGCGGTCTAGCATGGTCCATAATTTTCGGCCTGTTTGCGTCCACGGCTTTCACTTTGTTTGTCGTGCCTGTCGTGTACACGCTTACGCACCGACAACGTAAACAGGATGGAGGCGATTGATGAATATGCTAATGATTATCTGTCCCCAAAACCGCGAAGAGAATATTCGAGGAGTAATAGAAAAACACGGCGTGCATTTCTATAGCGAGATTGGAAATGTCACCGGCACGGGTAAAACAGGGAAACGCATGGGCAACCGCCTGTGGCCCGGCACATCCACACTCATGTTCACAACGGTCGAGGACGACAAGAAAAACGAGCTGATTTCAGCCCTGAAATCCTGCTCGGCTGATCTATACCCCGGGGAAGGGTTGAAGGCGTTCATATTGCCCGCGGAAGAGGCGTTCTAGCGGTCATACAACCTTCATTGCAATATCAACGCCAGGTGAAAAGTCCTATGCCGGGAATCCCTTGATCATCCTGCACAAAGGTGTGGCAATGCACGGCATACCGGCTTGACCTATTCCGTCAGCCAATGGAAGAATCTGATGAATTTCTTATGGACCTGAGCCCCTGTGTTGTCAGTCGTTTTAAAAGGATCCCTCCATACCACGACTACTGCGCTTTGTTCAGCGGCAACAAAGTCCTCGGGATCATCAACGTCCGGATCAAATCCCTCTTCAAATACCCGTGCGGCGACAAGTATCGTGAATAGATTGTGCCTTGTGCCCAGCAGTCCAACGGTGTTTCTGACAGCGCTCTCCGCTGTGAATTTGTCGTCATCAGAAACACCCAGAATATCGATTATATCTGCCCTGTTTATCCTGGCTATATCGGAAAGATTAACAAAGAATCCTGCATTGCTTATATTTCCCATTATCAAATCCGCCAGGTCTCCGGCCTCGTCCTGAGTAATGGTGTCCGGGTTATCGTCATCAGGGTCAGGGTACCTGTCAACAGGCGCCCGCCAGAATACAGCGCGCAGGACATCCCTGTTCTCCGTGTTGATATTGACCAGTCCGCTCCTGAAATATTTGCCGGAATGGACGGTAAGCCTGTCCATGACACGGGCGGTTTCATCATCATCGGGCCCAAGGAGACGGATGGTACGCCAGGGTTTGTCCTTGTCATAAAGGAGAAAACTCAACTCTCCAGCAGAAAGAAAGGGCCTTCTGGGCGAAAACATCAATCCCACTTCCGCAATGTCGATTTCGCCGTCATCAACCGCGTCTTCGACATTCTTGTTTATCTCGCCCAGCGTCGGCTCTTCGCTTACCCACTGATCTTCATCGCCTGCATCCCAGTTTATTCTGGGATCAAAAGCGGAAACAGCTGCTGGATCAGATTCTTCACCGGGTTCAATAGGCCCCTCAATAACAAATTCATCGAAATTATTCACCCGGTCTACGACGGGATTATCATTGCCGTCATTGTATTGGACCTCCACGCCGTCCTTGAGATTAACCGTTACCCGATTTATGACTGGAGTCATGTCAGGAATACCGAATTCGTCCACCGTAATGGGAGTCACATTCTGATAAACATAAGTGCTTACATGGAATTCGTATTCATCCGGATCAATGGGAGACGGACTTTCAACAGCTTCGGGATTGCCGGGAAACGAAAATTCATCCGGATCAACATCAATCTCAATTTCTCCTATATGAACCGTGAATTGAGGGTTATCAGGATCATTGGGAAATGGGTACCAGGTCTCAATATTCACATATACGCGGTGCTGCAATTCCATTTCTTCGTCGGACAGGACTTCAAGCTGCACCGAATTGCTCACTACGACCTCGTTGATCATTGGGATGGGTTTAGCGTGGAAACTCTCAAGGTTTCGCGGAACATAACCATCATCAGCAAAATCACACATCACATCGAAAAAGGCATTAAGGTCCGGAATGGGGTCGGGAGACATGCCCCCCAATGCATCGATAATAACGTCTTCATCCCAGTTCGCAGGATCCCCGCCTATAAATGCCACATTTTCATTGGCTGTCAGGTCGTCCTCAGCATAACCGATTGGAAACCTGGAATAGACGTGAAATGTGTTCATATGCCGCGGCCATGCGGCTCCGGGGGCATGAACACGAAACATCCTTCGTTCAGCAGGGCTTGAGCCATCGAAATACCCCGGTGAATCCATTGTACCATCAGTTCCCAGATAATACAGTTCAGGGAGGCTGTCAAACCTCACATATTCATCCCTAAAGACCTTGATATTTGGATTTGAGACATCATCACTCTGTATATCAGGATGAAACGTGATTTCACCTGGATCAACTCCATATCTTCTGGGCTGGTCCAGTTCCTCGTGTTCACCCACAAAGTTTGCGTCAAGAAGCCCTGAAGAATTGACCAATATGAAGGCGTACTGACCTATCAGCTCTTGTCCCGTTGTATTATCATACAAATCGTGCCATTCACCCGTGTCAGCTAATCGTGCGTCTCTGGTTAAACTGCCTCCCGGGACATACAGATACGGACTGCCGACGGCGTCCAGATTCATTAAAAAATTTCCCGTCCCGCCTCCGTCAGGCAGCGCATTCCAGCCGGGATACACCATTCCGCCCATTTCGGTTTCAACTGTTTCAGCAATAATTCGATTAATGGCGGTTTCCGCGGCAAACTTGGCCCTTACCATCGCCTTGTAATTCCTGGCTCCCAAACGCTCCGTGCGCATGACCACGGCAAAGGCAACACACATTATCACCAGCATTGCCAGGAAGCCTGTAACAACGATCAAGGCTATGCCGTCTTTCCGGTGCAGTCCATTACTCTTCGTGTTCATTATTGCGCCCTTGGCCCATAACCTTCACGCATCGGGAAAAATACCCGGGTGACATAACGCCTGGAATTTTCATTAATGATTCTCATTGCGGCCTCATCCTGATTCCTGTTCATCAGCTCCGCAACCCTCACCGCATCGTCTTCTCCAAGCAATTCCAGATAAATATCTAGCCATAAGGGAAGCTTGTTTCCTTCATCCGCTGATGAGTAATCCGCAACATAATCATTCCTGTCCTCGCTGTAAGCCCACACTTCAAATGCCGCGACATTTTCAACGATGGTTTCCCTTTCCGGCCCAAACATTTGCATCCACCAATCGCTGCGAAGATACGCACTGTTATTAGGGTTGGTATAACTGGATGCGGTGCGGCGGACCCTGACCAGTCTGTACCTGTTTGGAATGACATTTCCGTTCTCATCCAGCATTTCATCCATATAGTAGCCTGCAAGTTGAGCGGATCGACGCATGCTCGCCGAAGGTGTACGCTCCGGTGCAACGAAAAATATTTCAACGCCCATTTCAGGTGCAACCCCATAGACTGCAACACCGTATTCAGGAAGTCCGAATGTCCGGAATGTCAGAACCTCATCCGCAATTGATTGAGATATCTGCCGCTCCAACATGTCCATTACAATGCGCCCCTCTGTATCGGACTGGACATTTTTCGTTCCTATCTGCCACATACGCGCGCTGTCTCCGAATATACGCCCCATGACAAGAACAATAATCATTAAAATCGCTACAGCGGACAGGATCTCAATCAGAGTGAAACCATTTTTCTGTCCTGTGCATCTGCCTGTCATTTCAGTAACCAGTGTTGAAGATCTCCATATAGAATACATGCGGATCCTCGGGATCGCCTGATGCATCCACCTTCCCGAATTCCCCAGGCGCCACTTCAAGCCTTGCAGCCTTGATATCCATCCCTGTATCCTCGATCAGAAGCCGGTAACGTATAGCGTATTCGACGATGTCCTCATTGAATGCATTTCTGAAAACCAGTGTCTGCCACCCGGTATTGGACCGGACACGAAGTCCGGACGGGTCATCCCAGAATCCGGGAGCCGCAGCGCCGATATCCACACTATTATTATTCCAATTATTGATCATATAATGGGCCCGCACTCCGCTGAATACATCACGGGCAAAAATTGCGGCACGAGTCTCCTCCGACGCCTTCTGGCCCATTGACAGCGCGGTCGGCATTAAACCAAACACTGCAAGCAGCCCCACACTCAACACCAGCAGGGACAGTGCAACTTCCACCAAGGTAAAACCGCCTTGCTTTTTAAAAATATTCACGGAATCAATCGCCTCGCTCGAATCGTCGTATCTGACCCGTATGCCTGTTGACTCGGAACCATACCGTGTAGGAGGACACATCGGGTATCACAACATCATAATCATCATCCAGAAAACCCTCCCTGAATGCGATCAACGGATCCACGTTATCCCCGATATTACCCATTGCCCTGAATCTCAACCTTGGCATCGGCTGCGGAGAAACGGGAGAATTATTATCAGGGAAAGGAACTTGAACGGAAGGCGCATTAAGGTCGAAAATATTTCGACCCGCAGCATCAAAGTCCGGATCGAAAACTATTCCGGGAGGAAGGACCTGCCAATCCCGCAGATATCCTTCTTCTGCCGCGTATACCGCATAGGACCGGAAAGCGATATTAGTCTGATGCCCTATGTCGGGAAACAGAATGTACACATCCTGTCTGTGATTCATGGCCCACTGGCGAGCCAGGGGTATGGTGGTGCTCAACCGGAAAAACGCCGTACGCATGGCCGCGTCGCGGCCTATACCTTGAAACGCAGGAACAGCCACTGCCATGACAAGCGCCATGATTGCGATAACCACAAGCAGCTCGACCAAGGTGAACCCGGCAAGCCCGTTCTTTTCTATCCGGCTAGGTGAATACATGTTCAGTTTCAACCGCAGCCCCTTTCGTTTCCGCGGCATACTGTCCCATGGCATTATAAAGTAATCGGACATCGGATTTCCCGCACCGAAAACCGGCAACAGAAAACGAACATCCACGGTTATAACCATGGATGTTTGATGAACTGTATTCAATTAACAGACATTACCCGTTTTACCTCTGCCACATATTGAGACATTAATTTTACAATGCCTCAAACATACAATTACTCCTGCATGTGGCCTAAGGGCTGTGCATTCAATTGCTCACTCTTAAACACCGGGCAATGCCTTTGATATTCCTCCTCATTCTGAAATATAAGAAAACATTCTAGTCCCACGACCGGACGTGCTTATTTGTGTCGGATCCGCCGGCAGTCTCCTTTCCAAAGGACCATGCCACGGCCCGTCTGTTCTCCACCAAGCCGTACATGGGAACATTGCAATCGCCGTCGAAATCGGTGTCCAGAGTGATGTTGTACTGATTGTCCCACGGGTCCATAAAGTTCCCTCCCGTAGCAGGTGTTTCCGTGTCCAGACTTCGATCTGACACCTCAAGAAACACGATCCTCCTGGGATTATTCTGATGATTTGGATTGCCGGTCCCCGGAACAGCCCTGAGAACATTGATCAATTCCTCGTTCTGACGTCCGACTTCTCCGTAACTCTGATCCGATCCGCCGCTCCCATGAGGGAACCTGGCATATTCATTAAGGTACGCCACAGATGCAGTAGCAATGGAGCGCACCTCGGTCTGCGCCTGTGCCCTTCGTGCGCTGTCGATCGCACTGCTTATCACCGGCACGGTAATAGCCATGAGTATTGCTATGATTGCAATAACGACAAGCAGTTCAACCAGTGTAAACCCATATCTCTTATTCATTTTTTCTTCCTGTCTCTTAACCTTCTTACCGGGATATCCAATATGATCACTCAATGTCATCATAGCGTTCTCGCTCATTAGGGCCTGTAGATAAGACACGATATGTAAAGCGGCTCTGAAGCTGGTATCGGTAAGGCCGGCTCCACGGATCTTCAAAACGGATATCAGCAACGTAATTTGTGAGAGAAGCAAAACGAGGATCCGGCTCACCACGTCCGTCGCTCATAGGAGTGAAATTCAAGGGGTTGTTTCCGGAACTTATGGTCCCCGGATATCGTCCCTCGTCCATGCGGTATTCTTCCAGCGCGGTGCGGATATTCTCTAGGTCGGCCCTCGCCCTGCTCTCAGCGCTCTTGCGTGAGGCGTACCCGCTTATACCCAGCACGATCGCGGCCAACATCGCCATGATGATGACGACAACCATTAATTCAACGAGAGTAAACCCGCGATTCCCCTCACTCATTGCTACACGGGGTTTCCTCTCCGCCTTGTATGGACCAAATGGAGAATATTTCATCATCTACCACCCATGCTCCTTGCTCGAGTCCGTATTCATTTTCATCATCACCAGCTCGTAATGGCCCCCTGTTGATCATCATCTGGAGGTCCGGGCGACCACACTGCGACACGCCGGCGTAATGTTCCCCCTTCGGGAATGCCGCTAACCTCAATCTCGTTGTCGTAATTATGGTCCAGCACAAAAAGATACGGCTGCTCCCAGGCGTCTACGAACGAACCGCCCATAAGTGACCCTTCAGGAAATTCCATGAATGCAATACCGCGCCTGTTTCTTTCACGGTCCTCTCCAGTAAGCACTCTTACCACACTGTCGTTTACCTCGGTTCCCGAGGAAACATCGCCCATACCATCCGGCCAGATATTATATGCGTTGTAATACGCCCGAAACGCCGATTCCAAGGTGCTGACTTCCGTCTGGACTCTCGCAATCCGGGCATTCTGGACCGCCCGGTTGATAACAGGCATGGTCATAGTGACAAGTATAGCTATGATGGCCACCACAACCATCAGCTCGATGAGCGTAAAAGCCTTATTGCCGCGGCTATATGCTGATTCCTTCATATACGTATTTCCAACAGCCAATGTACACCATGTAATGAACTATTAAAAGGGGATATTGAACTGTGTGGACCACTATGGACACCCAATAGAAATTGAGGTTTCACTTTAAATATCTTCCACCCTTGGCATCTTTATTATATTTTGATGCTTATTGGAGTTCAGCCGAGTATTAAACAATTGCCCGTTTTGCTTATGTTCAAACCAAGACAATATTACGCACCTCAATGGAGCGCCGGGCTAAGCATTGTACCGCGATCCAGGCTCGCCTTGGCGGTCACACCGACACCTCTCTATCGCTGGCGGGCTCCGGTCATTGATGACAGTGTCGAATTGTGGATAAAAAGGGATGACCTCACAGGCAGCACTCTAAGCGGCAACAAGGTGCGTAAACTGGAATTTCTTCTCTATGAAGCTCTTAAACAGGGTTCCGACACCATCATAACCTGCGGGGGGCTGCAATCCAATCATGCGCGTGCCACGGCAGTGGCAGCCCGCCAGTTGGGTATGCACAGCCACATTTTCCTCGGAACTAACGATCCGGACACGGATCCCGGATGGAACGGAAACCTTATGCTGGATCGGCTTGCAGGTGCAGCCATACACCTGATTCCACCGGATATATACGAGGATAGGGAGAGGGTCATGAACGATCTTGCCGCCGACTTGGTGCGCGCAGGAAAGAAGCCCTATGTCATTCCCGAAGGCGGATCCAACGCTTTGGGCAGCTGGGGTTATATAGACGCGTGGCGGGAGATCATTGAAAACGACGCGGGTGAAATTCCTGATTTCGACGACATTGTTTTCGCATGCGGCAGCGGAGGAACTCCGGCAGGCCTGGCCCTCGCGGTTAGGATGAGCGGAAAACAAACGCGTGTTCACGCGGTAAACGTATCCGATCATCCTGATACTTTTCATATGCGCATAAACAGGATACTGGACGACCTTGGAACTGAAGAGCGGTCGGAGAAGCTTGTCGACCTTGTGGACGGTTATTCGGGCCGGGGCTATGCATTGAGCCGACCGGAGGAATTACGTCTGTTGCGCGATGTTGCCGGCACCACCGGCGTTATCCTGGATCCGGTTTACACGATAAAAGCCTTTTACGGTTTATGTGAAGAGTTTAGAAAAAACCGTGATCGGTTTGCCGGCCGCCGCATTCTTTTTCTTCACACCGGAGGTTTATTCGGTGTATATGCGAAACTTAATGAACTTGTTGAAACAGTAGATGATTATCAATAGTTCCTGCACTTCAACATTTCAATTCCGAAGTGCATTATTCCTCTTGAGTTCCGAAATGGGACAGCCATTCAGTCGATCGGGCTATTGCAGTCGCTAAAGCGATGACGGACAAGACGGCGCAAGGGGAGTCGGTTAAGGGTGGCGGGTAAGTGTATTCGATTAAGTGTATACGAAGGACAGATCGCTAGCTTTTCATTCCCGAAAGGTACCGTCATAACCCACATGCTTGGCTTTTTACACTTACCCGCCACACTTAACCGGATACACTTACGCGAATACACTTATTCGGACACCCTTACCCGGTCCGCTTCCCCAGCCTTCCGATATCCCCGCAGTCGAAACATCCGCTCATCTCTGTATACAATACGAACAGGCTCCAACCATATCCATGGGACACCCGATAACGCAATCGCTTCGTTGCAAATCAACAAATTATTACTCGATTTCGAGGGCAGACGAAACCAGGAAGTGCATTACTCCTCATCATGGCAGTATTGCGCTTTCATCCCAACATCGACCGAACTATTTCAGGCGCCTGCTTTACGGCGTCGGGTACCTTGTCAGGCTGTTTGCCTCCCGCTTGAGCCATCTGCGGTTGCCCGCCTCCGCCGCCGCCTGCAATGGCAGCCACCTGCTTGATAAGCTTTCCGGCGTGCAACCCCTTCTCCACCAAGTCCTTGGTGATCGAGACAACAAACCCAGCCTTGCCTTCATTAGCGCTGCCTAGCACGATAATACCGGATTCCATACGGGGTCTCAGCATGTCCAGCATATCACGCAGTCCGTTCATATCCAGGTTTTCAAACTTCTCCGCAATCAGGTTCACACCTTCAACCTGAATTTTTCTATCCATTAAATCGGCGGATATTTCTTTTAGAGACTCATGCGATTTATGCTTCAACTCCTTCTCGATCCGACGGTTCTGCCTTATAAGGTCGTCCACACGCACGGGGAGTTCTTCAGGAGGAGCGCTGAACTTACGGGCCAGACTGCGTACCATGCCGTGTTCATGCCTGGTCCATTCGTATGCCGGCCATCCGCACACCGCTTCTATGCGCCGGATACCGGCGGCCACCGAGCTTTCTCCAGCAATCCTGAACATGCCCAGTTGTCCGGTCATGGAAACATGCGTTCCTCCACAAAGTTCCTTGCTGAATCCGCCGATATCCACAACCCGCACAATGTCTCCATACTTTTCATCGAAAACCGCAACAATGTCGGAACCCGGAATCTCTTTGAACGGCTTGTCGTAGGTCCGAACTTCCAGATTCTCCATTATCCACTCATTTACCAGGCGCTCTATTTCATCAAGTTTATGCGGAGGAATAGCCTCATAATATGTGACATCAAACCTCAGCCGGTCCGGAGCCACCAGTGAACCAGCCTGCTTGACCGAGGCGCTCACATGTTCGCGAAGGGCAGCGTTCAACAGGTGCGTGGCCGTATGGTGTGCCGCGATATGCCTGCGTCTCCGCGAATCAACAATAGCTTCCACACGGTCGCCTCCGGCAATGCTCCCCTTTATTACCCTTCCTATATGCATGATGATACCTTCAGCCGGACGCTGAGTATCGGTAACCTCAAATTCGCCATTCGGACCGCGGATGATACCCGAATCTCCCAACTGACCGCCGGATTCGGCATAGAAAGGTGTTTCATTGAGCACCACCTTCCCCGTCATTCCCTCGGAGATCCTGTCACACAAGCCTCCGTCGGAAAGAACAGACGATGCTTCCGACTCGAGTTCAACAGCCTCATATCCCCTGAACTCGGAACGCACGCCCTTCACGGCCAAATTAGAAGCAACCTCCATATCGGCATCAAACACGGCGCTCTTACGGTCCTGCCTGGCGCGTTCACGCTGTTGATCCATCAGCGCGTCGAATTCTCCGCGGTTTACAGTCAGCCCGCTTTCAGACGCCATCAATTCCGTGAGATCCAGCGGAAAACCGAAAGTGTCGTAAAGCTTGAAGGCTGTTGCGCCGGGAAATACAGTTTTCTTATTCTGTTCCAAACTTTCCGCCACCTCATCGAAAAGAGCAATGCCGCGGTCCAACGTTGTTGCGAAGCTTTCCTCCTCAGCCTGCATTGCGCGCAGGATACGTTCGCGATTCTGATGCAGTTCAGGAAACGCATCTCCCATCTTCGCATCAAGAACCGGAAACAGTTCACTCATGATCGGGCCCTTCATGCCGAGCCTCCGTCCGTATCTGACAGCGCGGCGAAGCAGCCTGCGAAGCACGTAACCCCGGCCTTCATTCGACGGAAGGATGCCGTCTGCTATTGCAAACGACAAAGCTCGGAGATGATCTGCGATTACCCGCATGCCCACTGCATCATCCCCCTCATATGCGCGTCCTGTAATATCGCGGATTTTCTCTATCAAAGGCGTAAAAAGATCGGTGTCATAGTTTGATTTTTTGCCCTGAAGCACGGCAACCAAACGTTCGAATCCCATTCCCGTATCCACGTGTTTGGAAGGAAGTTCCTCAAGCAAGCCGTCCTTGCCCCGGTTATATTGTATGAATACAAGGTTCCATAGCTCCATGACCTCGGGAACCCCGGAATTGATCATATCCGGGGTACACCCGTCCGCTGTAAGGTCGATGTGAATCTCCGAGCACGGGCCACACGGCCCTGTTTCGCCCATTTCCCAGAAATTATCCTTTTCATCGAATCGAAGCACATGGGATGGATCGATATCGGTTATCTCTTTCCACAGGGATTCAGCCTCGCCGTCATCCCGGTAAACCGTAGCCCACAACCTGTCTTTCGGAAGGTTCCAGACATCCGTCAGCAATTCCCATGCCCATGCAATGGCTTCCTGTTTGTAATAGTCTCCGAACGACCAGTTTCCAAGCATCTCGAAGAAGGTATGATGATATGTGTCTATACCCACCTCCTCCAGGTCGTTGTGCTTTCCGCTAACCCGGATGCATTTCTGGGTATTGGCTATCCGTTTGGATGCGCTTTGCCGGACGCCAAGAAAGATATCCTTGAACTGGTTCATCCCGGCGTTGGCGAAAAGCAGAGTTGGGTCGGCAGGCAATACCAGCGGCGAGCTGGATACGATTTCATGCTCCTTGGATTTGAAGAAATCCAGAAAGGATTGTCTTATTTCGCTTGATGTCATTGAAAAGTCTATGAGGCTATATTCTTAATGGACGGGTTTTGATTCTTTTTTCATGAGTCAAATCGTCTTTATCTGGCTGCTGAACAGCGAACCGGGATATTGTCACAAGATCGCAGCCGGCACATGTCTTAACTCTGCGTAACAACCCAGAAGCCGGCGCTGCGAAGGACCGTACCAGACTAAATGAGAATATATATTCTCTAAGATGATTAATCACGGGAAGAATATGGCGCTACGTTATTCCCGTTCACTTTCGTCCTGCGTGTGCCTCCTTGATCTTCTCGATCAGTTTCTTCTGCATATCGGGATCACTCTTCAACAATTCCACGGCGGCATCTCTGCCCTGGCCCAGCTGCTGACCATCCATGGAGAGCCATGAACCGCGTTTCTCAATCAAGTTGTACTGTATAGCAGCATCCAGTATCGATCCGGCCCAGGAAATGCCCTCGGCATATAGTATATCGAACTCCGCCTCGGCAAAAGGAGGAGCCACCTTGTTCTTTACCACCTTTACCCGTGTCCGGTTTCCTATCACGCGGCCGCTTGCCTCTTTTATAGCGCCGATGCGGCGGATATCCATTCGCACCGAAGCATAGAATTTGAGTGCGCGTCCGCCGGGAGTTGTTTCCGGGCTGCCGAACATGACACCGATTTTTTCACGAATCTGGTTGGTGAAAATGCAGGAGGTTTTTGAGCGGTTAATAGCGGACGTCAATTTCCGCAGGGCCTGCGACATCAGACGCGCCTGCAGACCGACATGGGAATCCCCCATTGCTCCGTCCAATTCGGCCTGTGGGGCCAAGGCCGCCACCGAATCAATGGCAACCACATCAAGCGTATTGCTCTTAACCAGAGTTTCAGCTATGTTCAGCGCCTCTTCGCCGGAGTCCGGCTGTGACACCAGCAGTTCGTCCAGATTGACGCCTATTTTCTCAGCGTATTGAGGGTCAAGTGCGTGTTCGGCGTCAATGAACGCCGCCAATCCCCCGTTTTTCTGGGCATTGGCGATGATATGTGAAACCAGCGTGGTTTTCCCCGAGGATTCAGGTCCAAAAATCTCAATCACACGGCCTCGAGGAACACCGCCTATGCCAAGCGCAAGGTCTAGAGTCAATGCCCCGGAAGGGATGCATTGTATTTCCCTTCTGGTTTCTTCATCGCCCAGCCGCATTATTGCGCCATCGCCGTATTGCTTCTGGATCTGAGACAATACGGCGCTCAGGGTAGCAGGCAACTCTTTTCCCTCAATGCCGGTCGATTTGGACGATTTCGCTGACATGACACTATACTCCTTTCAGAGTGGACTCGTGTAAAGACTCGTAGCGGGAACCTTGAGCTTCCAAGACGCTCTTGTATAAAATCAACCTATCGATATCAACCCGCCCGAAAACGCTATTCTTATAGGACATAAGGGTCGATGTCAACGCGCCGGTATTCCGCCGGCCCCTCACTCGTCCCAGCGTAAGGTGTGGACGGAATGGACGGGTTTCAAGCGGAACACCCATGGAGTCGATTTCCGCGGACAATCGACCATGCAAATCAGCCAGCAACTTCGGGGGTCCCGGGATATCCGCCCACAAGACCTTCGGAGACCGTTCGGAGCCGAACCAGCCCGCCCCTGCAATCTCAACAACGAAAGGCTGGATCTCACCGGCCACACGGTCCATGACATCGCAAACCCCGGAGACAGATTCCAAAGGAATATCACCCAGAAAAATAACAGTCAGGTGCATCTTCTCCGGCGCAACCCAGCTTACCTTCGCCCCCGTCTTCCCGAGGATTCCATGAAGCTCCCTCATCTCCCTTCGGATATCTTCGTTGATATCTACGGCTATGAATGCGCGTATGGACGGCATGGTTGATTTATCACTATTAACGGTTCCCGGCATCGTTCTGAATTGGTTTCAAAAAAACTGATTCATAGGCTTTATAGTTCGTCCCCGGAAGGCCCATTACATAAGTTGTAATTGGTCGACCTAAAACAGCCTCTATCGCCGTAAAAAGAGTCACTGCCTCAGCGGTAGTTTCAACCTATGGATTCCGCCAGGTCATCCTCAACCATCATCCTCCGCAACATATCCATGGCAGTTACACAGCTCCATTCCCGTACAAGCTCACGTCCGCCTGGAAAATGAAATCTCTTTGCAATGGCACAGTGTTCATCCGAGCAAGCTATATAAACAAGTCCGGCCGGCTTTTCCTTCGTCCCACCACCGGGGCCTGCAATACCGGTGATCCCCATTCCGAAATCGGTTCCGAAGCGTTCACGCACCCCAATTGCCATCTGCCGGGCCACTTCCCCGCTAACCGCCCCGTCCTTTTCAATAACATCCTTCGATACCCCAAGCCATTGCGTCTTCATGTGGTTGTCATACGCGATGATCCCGCCTCGATAATATGATGAACTGCCGCTTACAGATGTAATGCGATCTCCAAGCATTCCGCCTGTACAAGATTCCGCCGTGGAAAGAGTGGCTCTCCTGTCCTTCAAAAGCCGTCCTATCACCTCCTCCAATTCAACCCGCTCCTCCGCGACGATATTCGATCCCAGCAGGCTGCGGATACGGGAACGCGCCTGGTCCAATATACCGGGTTCCGCAGCACCTTTGGATGATAACCTGAGTTCCACCCGACCGGCTGAGGCTCCATAAGCAACCGCGATTCCCCGCGGGGGAAAGCCGTGGGTTTCGAACAGATTTACCAAGTTCGACTCTCCAAGGCCGCATACCAGGAATATCGACTCAGATGGCGATTCCGGTATATCCCGCTTCTTCTCTTTCAGCCACGGCAATACATGATCCTCAAGAACCGCAAGAAGCTCCCGCGGCGGCCCCGGCAGAAGAAATAAGACCTTGTTTTCTGTCTCTATGCGCTCACCCGGCGCAACCCCAACCCGGTTGATCAGCGGTTCGGCGCCGTCCACGATCAGCGCCTGGCGTTCTCCCGGAGCATTCAGTGTACGCCCATACTGTTGATAACGTTCTCGAACGAACTTCAGCGAAGCATCATCCATTACCACATTTCTTCCCAGAACGTGCGCTACAGCGTCCCGTGTAACATCGTCTTCAGTCGGACCCAGCCCGCCGGTAAGGAAAATCAGGTCTACCCTCTCTATGGCCCCGTTCAGGGCATCTACCATGTCATCGAAATCATCCGGCACCGTCGTGTCGCGCCTGATCCTGATCCCGAGATCATTCAACCGTCCGCCAAGAGTCCGGGCATGGCTGTTGATCGAACGTCCGTTCAACAGTTCCGCGCCGGTGGAGATGAGTTCAGCGGCATCCAAGGATATCCGGTATTCAGAATTCATGGAATGAGACGAACCTATATCGGACCCCAGAAATAAGAAGTTGCACTTTATTTTCCTGCCCCGTCATATCCTTCCGGATGAGCCAAATGCCATTTCCAGGCGTGCTCGACAATGGTACGCAATTCAGGGTAACGGGGTTGCCACCCCAAAACATGCATGGCCTTCTCCGAGGAAGCTACAAGGCGCGGCGGATCACCGGGACGGCGAGGCGCCACGTCGAATGGAATATCACATCCGGTGACTTCACGCGCCACGTCTATTACTTCCTTGACGGAGTATCCATTGCCGTTGCCCAGGTTGAATGCCCCTGCATGATTCCCGGTAACGGCGAGAATATGCGCTTGTGCAAGGTCAACAATATGAATGTAGTCGCGAATACATGTTCCATCCGGGGTGTCGTAATCGTCCCCGAAAACATCCACCTTCTGCTTTTGTCCCAGGGCAACCGACAGCACCAGGGGTATTAGATGGGTTTCAGGGTCGTGGTGTTCCCCGTATTTCTCGGTCGCGCCGGCAGCATTGAAATATCGCAGAAATACGGGCTCTATCCCGCATCGTTCTTCAGACCAGGACAGAATCCGCTCAAGCATAAGCTTGGATTCGCCGTAGGGATTGGTCGGGTGCTGAGGCAGATCCTCTGTCATTGGGATTTCATCCGGTTCTCCGTATGTGGCACAGGTGGAAGAAAAAATAATCTTTTTCACACCTGAAGAACACATTGCCTCTGCCAGATGAATGCCGCCGGCAACATTATTTCTAAAATAGAGAAGCGGATCCTCCATCGACGGCCCTACAAGGGCATAGGCGGCAAAATGCATTACGGCATCGGGTCTGCTTTCCCTCATTGATTCATGTATTTTTTCGCGATCGCGCAAGTCGCCCTCGACAAACTTCGCTCGTGGGTCAACTGCGCCCCGGTGGCCCGATTCCAGATTATCAAAAATGACGACCTCGTGTCCTTCATCAAGAAGCAGCTGAGCTGTAACGCTGCCGATATATCCGGCGCCGCCTGTTAGAAAAATCTTCATATTACTACCGTTCCTTTCCCTTTTTCCGCCCGGAATCCGATGATCACCAGCTCCGCCGGTTATATCAATCTTTAATTATATCGAATGCTGACGAAATACACATGGACGCTGACAAGAAAGGAATGACAATGGTGGTAAGATGCAGTCCCAACTCCCAGCGGATACATGCAATGTACGGAAGATTTGACTCTTTGCATCCCTGCACAATTCAGAAATCGATCACGCTGCAGCCTATCCCCTTTCGAGCGCGGCCTCTTCCGGCAAAATCTCATTCAAAGGGAAATACTGGCGGCGGCCATATGGATGAAGAAATTTTCAGCGGCGTGGAAATCTTATTCATCCCATCCCAGGCCGCACATGGATGTACACACCAGTCCCATAAGATGACGGAAACGAATAATTAATTCTCCGACCCCGGCTCTTCGTCCAATTCCCCGCTGTCATCCTCGTCATCATCCAACCCATCCTCCTCGGAATTCTCCGCTGCGGACTGGGCCTGCTCAAGTGCCCAGGTCATATCCTCGGCACGTTCCCAGACACTCTGATTGACGTATATGGGACATTCCTGCTGAAGGGCAATTGCGATGGAATCGCTGGGCCTAGCGTCGAGTTCCACTACGTTCCTGCCCAATTCATTTTCCTGCAAAAGGTAGAGCCTCGCAAAGTAAGTATCGTCCTTCAGGTCGTTGACAACGACCTTTTGAACACGCACATCGAGTCCTGCAAAGATGTTGGCTATCAAATCATGGGTAAGGGGCCTGGGCTTTTTAACCCCGTGAATGAACATGGTGATGGCAGCGGCCACACTGTGATCCACAAAAATGGCGATAACCTTGTTTCCGTTGCTCAAGAAAACGCCGCAGCCGCTCGGAGTCGGGACTATGCCTTTAACTTGTACCGCTATTTCCTGCTTGTTCATGATACTACCAATGCAGTGTACAACCCCATAATCCACAAGGCAAACTGTTTTCTCGAAAAAAAAAAAAAAAAAGAGGAAAAAGGGGTCAGTCCCCGGATCTGGAAAAAGGGGTCAGTCCCCGGATCTGGGTATTGTTGTATTATTTACCAGGCTTTTTTTCAATTTACGTACCGCTGGATTACTCGTCTGATCCATGGCCCTGATCGCTTTCGAAATATTCCCTTCATCTCCCATACCCAGACGCTCGCTTAACCAGCGGTTCCCCACCACGGTATGTTTACGAACCCACCAAGCCAATACCTGCTTCCTGACATCCAACTTTCTCAATCCGCTCAAATCCCTCCCTTCGAGCCCCAATGCCTTCAACCCGGCAAACACCAATCCCTCCGCCGCAGCCGCGTCATGCGCCTTTGCCTCATCTCCGCTGAATGATTTACGCCTGCTTCGCCCAATTACCTCATCCAACTGTTCCAGCATTCTCTCACGGAACCCATCAGACCCCAAATACCAACCCCGACGTATCTGCTTCCATTCCTTTTCCAGGCCAAGTCCGTCTCCCTTGCTTAGCACATCAATCATCAAGCGCTTAAGATAGGCAGCATACTTTCGCCTCCCCGCACGATCATCAGACAATCCCAACTCCCCCAACACCCGTTCCACTACCAGCGGACACCTGCGCTGACCACCA
>SLRP01000226.1 GCA_007130845.1 Kiritimatiellia bacterium
CTGCCACACGGATGACCCGACCCGGATCCCGGCCGCCTGCGGCCTTGCACACCTCTGTCAGAAGCGGGTTGAGGGTTTCATGCGCCACCAGGCGTTGCAGTTCCATCACTTCCCGCTCGCTGTTGCCGTGCGAAATGCGGGATGCCACATCGTCGGCTTTGCGTACCTGCTGGTTATACATCGACGCCTTTGCAAGCATGGCGCTGCTTTCAAGGTCGACAAGCATTGCGGCGACGGTTGTGGTGCCGATATCTACCGCGAGTCCCAGAACATCGGTTTCAGTGCCTCCCGCGGAAAGGTCAAGGATCCGCCATTGGCCGGCAATTCGGCTCAATGTTACCAAGATGCGGTTGTCACCACGCGCGAGCAGCAATGGGAGCTTCCGCAGCAGAGCCATGGGGATGGGCATTGAGGGTTCCTTGAGTTCGTTCAGTATGGCATCGTGGAGCAGGTCAGCCTGTGCAGGCGGATGTTCCTGCTGTGCGGCGGGCATGGAAACTTCAAAGCGGTAAAGATCCGCCCGGTCCTCAAACGGGATCAGCATGAATTCGTCATCAATAACAGCGTCGTGCTCGAGCACCGAGGATGACGGGAATGCGACCTCCGCATTCTCGCTCAGGACGGAGGTCTGGCATGCAAGAGCGGTGCGGTATTTGTCCTGCTTTACCTCTACCTCCCGGCCGTAAATTTCATACCTGCCTTCGCCCAGCTTGACCGCGCAACCGCCGCATACACCGTTTCCGGCGCAACGTGTATTAAGTGTCACGCCGGCGGCCGCGGCAATATCAGAAAGCAGTTCGCCTGGACGATGGGCCGCATCGCGGCGTCCTGAATCGGTTTGGATGTTGATAGTCATTGGTCAAGGACTCCATGCCCGCTCCGCTTGGACGCCTGTATTCTCAAACAGGCTCAGAACGGAAGCCGGGTGAAGGACCCATTTCTTATCGGAGATGCCGGGCTTTATGCTTCGGCTAGAACCTTTTCCAGCTCATGCACCGCCTGATTGGCATCTTCTCCGTATCCGTGCGCGCCAATCTCCTTCGCATATTCATGGGTAACAGGCGCCCCTCCGATAATGATTTTCACGTCATCGCGTCCCTTGAAGTGATCCACAACCGCTTTCATATACGGCATGGTTGTAGTAAGCAGGGCGCTGAGGCAGAGTATGCCTGCGCCTTTTTCCACCGCTTCCTCGTATTTCTCGACGGCGCAATCCACTCCCAGATCGTCCACCTCGAAGCCTGCGCCTTTAAGCATCATGGCCACAAGGTTCTTGCCTATGTCGTGCAGGTCTCCCTTCACGGTTCCGATAGCCACGCGCGCCCGCGCCTTATGCCCTCCGGCTGCCAGAAGAGGCTCGATGATATCCAGCCCGGCCTGCATTGCGCGAGCAGCGATGAGCATTTCAGGAACATAAATCTCGTTTCTTGAAAATCTTTCCCCTATCTCGCGCATGGCGGGAATCATGGTCCCGTTCAGCAACTCCACGATGTCGCCATCGTTGTCTACGACTTCCTGAACCTTCTCCGCCACCACCTTGCGATTCCCCTTGGTTACCGCCTCGTATATTTCATCTATCTTGGGCATGCTGATCCTCCAGTTGGGTTACAGTTTCGTTCCTCTATCAAGCGTGCTCCAATACTTACCAAAATGCCACGCTATATCTATAAGCTTACTGCTTGGGTTTGTATAATATTGCTGGAATTACGAGTTTAATTGCCGTAAACTGGCTGTTTTAGTGATGTCCATGAATAATATTGTGAACTTATTGTCAAAGCGGACCCGTGATCGAATTAGTACCGATTATCGGCGCGCGTATGCTTTGGCGCCCCGATTTTTGACATCGGCCGGCGTTCCTGGTGACGGCAGGGAAAGTCACATTGACCGGCTCACAGTGGTGCGCCAGGCGCGTTTGCATGCCTTGCAGGAATCCGTGCGATGGGGAGAGACTCACAGTTTCTTTCTGGCGCCGGGAGTCATCAGCTGGGTGGTTCCCGTCGTGGACAAATATGTCCTGCTGGGTGGCGTATTGGGCGGAGAAGTGCTGTTCGAGTCCGCCCGGAATGATCATGAAGACGCCGTGGCCCATATGGTTCGGCACGGGGCATCGGCTCAGACTGCCCGCGATTATCTTGATGGTCTGCCGGTATGGCCTCTTTCAAGGACGGCGGAAGCGGCAGAAATGTTGTTCCGGTTGATATATCAGGTCAGCGGTTTTTCCCCATTGCTGCTAAACGAACAACGAGAGCGCAATCAGCAGCAGCGCCAGATTGCGGAGGAGATCCACAGGCGCAAACAGGAAAAGGACCGAGATGTCCCTGCTGACGGCGAACAGGTCCTGCTGTCACTCATCCGTGCGGGGGACAAGAAGGGAGCGCGCAAGATTTTGAACCAGATGCTGGGCCGCGTGTTTCTGAAATCGGCCAATCTAACCGTCATACGGGCGCTCATGATAGAAATGATGGGTTACCTGGTGCGCCGTGCCGTGGAGGACAGCCCGTTTCTTGAGCCCATAATGGATAGAAATCATAAGTGGATGGCCAAGATCATCGAAGCGGAAAACTTTGAAACACTTGCTGCGGTCCTGCGCATGGCGCTGGATGATTTCATGAACAACATTTATGAGATGGGATATGCTGCGTCGAATCCACATGTAGCAGCTGCCATGAAGTACCTGGACACGCATTACCGTGAACAGGTGACGCTGGACGATATAGCGCGGGCCGCCGGCCTGAGCACATATCGTATTGCGCACCTGGTAAAGGAGCAGACCGGAAAATCCCTAATCCGTCATGTTCATTTCCTGCGTGTGCAGGAAGCCAAGAGATTACTGGAGGAGACAGACAGGGATTGCGCCGATATCGCCTTGGATGTCGGCTTCTGCGATCAGAGCTATTTCACAAGGCAATTCAGGAAATATGCAGGAGCTACACCTTCGCGGTATCGCCGGATGAGTCGATCCCGCAATGTCATGCCTCCAGCCGGAGCTGTATTGCTTTCCGGTTCCTGATCACAACAGGGCCAGTTTCCATGAACCGCCCAGTCATTGACTGAACACGGAATATATGTATCCTCCTGCTTGTACACATGGGTTGATTTAGATAGGATGAGAGGGACCGGCTGATGAAACCAATACTTCAAAGATTGCAGGACGGCGAATTTCTTCTATGTGATGGCGGCATGGGAACGTGTTTACAGGAATACGGTCTTCAAGCCGGTGAATGCCCTGAATTATGGTGTATTGAACATCCCGGTCGTGTGACGGAGATCCACAAGGCATACCGCGATGCGGGCAGTGATATGGTCGAATGCAATACGTTCGGAGGTTCCGGATATAAGCTCGCGCACTTCGGACTCGAAGACCGGGTCACAGAGATCAATCGCGCAGCCGCTTCCCTAGCCAGGTCAGTCGCCGGAGACACCCAGAATGTCCTGGGCAGTGTGGGCCCTACAGGCGCATTCATGGAACCTTACGGCACAGAAACTGAAGAGGCATTTCATGAAGCGTTCTTGACTCAGATCATGGCGCTCGAGTCCGGGGGAGCCGACTGTGTTATCGTTGAGACCATGACGGCAATAGAGGAGGCGGAGATAGCAGTCAGAGCTGCCAAGAAAAACACAAGCATGACAGTTATTGCCAGTTTCACTTTCGACCCTCAGGCAGGCGGCGGGTACGCCACCATGATGGGGGTAACTCCGGAACGCATGGCAGAATCAATGCTGGCGGCGGGAGCAGATATTCTCGGGACCAATTGCGGGACCGGTCCCGATCACATGATCAATGTAGTTGAGAAATTGAAATCGGCCGCTCCGGGAACCTATCTGATGGCCATGCCCAACGCAGGAATGCCTGTACTGGAAAACGGGCATACGGTGTTTAAGGAGACTCCCGAACAAATGTCTGAAAAATCTTTGCGCCTGATGGATGCCGGAGCATCCATTATCGGAGGTTGTTGCGGAGTTGGCCCAAGACACATAGCTGCAATCAGGGACGCGATTGATAAATCCTCATGAGCCGTGTTGTCATAAACGGACCCGGTAATTATCCTTTTTCCGTGGAAATTCCGGTTAGGATAACGGATATCAATTACGGAGGGCATCTAGGTCATGATTCCTTCATGGCGTTGCTTCACGAAGCCCGTGTTAGAATGCTGATATCGCACGGGTTATCCGAAATCGATATCGGAGGTTGCGGCATAATAATGGCCGACACTGCGATTGTATTCAAATCCGAGGTCTTTTTCGGAGCTACCCTGAAGGTGGAGTTGGCGGTAGGCGATATGAGCCGCTCCGGTTTCCGCGTGTATTACCGTGTTACGGATGCGGGGGACGGGCACGAAGTAGCCGTCGCTGAAACGGGGATGGTATGTTACGATTATGATCGCAAACGTCCGGCCAGGGTGCCTGAGAAGTTCAAGAGGGAATTCCATACGAATGCATGAAGACTGTGTCCTGGAATGCCTGAGATATCCTGCAGGTTCGTGAATTTACAGGACAAACCTTCTAATGTGATTCCCCGGATGACCGCGCCGCGGGAATGGAGCAGGATTATCCTTTAAGTGAGTCCACTAGGGCCTTGGCAAAGAGATGCAGGTCCGCAGGTGTTCGGGAACTGATAAGATTCCCGTCAACCACCAGTGCTTCATCTTTCCAGTCCGCTCCGGCGTTCACCATGTCGTCCTTGATGCCGACAGTACTGGTAGCTTGCCGGCCTTTCAGGATTCCTGCTGAAATCAGTATCCATCCGGCATGACAGATGAACGCTATTGGCTTGCCTGCCTTGTTGAATTCCCGGGTCAGACTCAGAACATTGGGGTCCCTTCTCAATTTGTCCGGCATGAACCCGCCGGGCACAAGAAGCGCGTCATAAATTTTGGCGTCAACATCGGATATATCCACATCGGACCTGCATGGATATCCGTTCTTGCCCTTGTAGACCATGCCGGATTGCTGGCCCGCAACCACGACTTCCCATCCTTCTTCCTCGAGTCGTATTCTGGGATACCACAATTCGAGGTCTTCATAAATATCACCAACGAATGCCAGTATTTTTTTCATTTCTCACCACATTAAATAAAGGCACTCCTGTGCCATTGCCGTTTGCGGCATACTAGCACGGGATTATTCCGGGGACAAGAGGTCACGATATGGGAGGAGTCCATTCTTTATTGTCCCGGAGATTCAATGCCTTCAAATCGATCCGCGTGTTTCTTGGCCGTGCGCCAGTCCAGGCCGGTACGGCGCGCCACTTCACCGTATGTGCCTAGTTTCCTGTACAGCAATGCGCAGTAATAACCAAGTAGCTCCTGTGCCGACAGGCTTCCATGTTGAATCCCATCGACAAGCCTGTTTTGTATATCAGGATAAACCTTCGGACGGTTTTCCTCGTATTCACCGGTTATCAGAATCCTGCGCACCGCGCCTTCCAATTCGCGAATATTGCCAGGCCAAGGATAGTCCGGAGCTGAGCCCTGCTTCAAGGCCTTGCGAACCACTTCTGAGAGTTCCGGGGCGGGCCGCCCGATTATACGCTCAAGAATACTGTCAGCCACATCGTGCAATTCCTCAGGCCGCTCTTCGATGCGTTCGCGAAGGCTGGGCGCGTAAACGGCATTGCTGGACAACAGGTAGAGCAAATCGTCCCTGATATGGCTGTCGGCATGCAGGTCTTCCATGGACCGGCTGGTCGCAGCTATGATCCTTCCCTGAAAGCGCGGTTTTCCATCCAGGCCAACCGGATTGAATGAGCGATGTTGAAGGATCTTAAGTAGGTTTGCCTGCATCCGAGGCGTCATTTCTTCGATCTCTTCCAGAAATATTGACCCATGAGGTACGCACCGCGTCAGCATACCGCTTGAATCGCCCCTCTCGCGGCCGAACAGCTCAGCTTCAATTGCCCCTTCCGGGTACTGTGAGATACTTGCCGGAATGAATGCGCTTGTGAAACTACGAGCGAATCGTTTCTTGTTTTCATCAAAAGGTATGAACCCCGAATGCCCCATTGCATCTGCGGCGGACTCTTTTTCCGTTCCGGTTTCACCCAGAATCAGCGTATGAAACAACTCCATGTGATTCCACAGATAGCGCTCGTACCACCGGATATCCCTGGTGAAAATATTATTCCAGAGCAGTAACCGGAATCGCGTCATGGCCGGGCTCCGGCCGATGAGTTTTCTTTTTAGGAAGAAATGTGCGCGCCGCAGTTGATGGAACATTGCCATATATCCGCAGGCGGCCGCAGGGGATAACCCCTTACCCGTAAACTCTTCCATGAGTTCACCTGCGAACGGAACGGGAACAGGCTCTTCTCCATGCTTCAACTGCTTGTCTATCAACTCATCGAACGCGCCGGCATATTTGTGATAAAAGGAGAACAGAAATGCGTTTTTTAGTATCTCGCGGTCATCAGCTGAATAGCGGCGCAAATCATCCTTCTGTGAATCAGCCAGTTTGTCCAGTCGTGCGGAAACTGCGCTGACGGCGCGCCGATTCGTTTCATCATTGGAAACCCCGTCTCCCGTCCCCGCAATCCTCCTTTCCAGTTCCGCTTTTTCACCGCTGAATGGATTGAGGAATGCCGCGCGGGCGACCGTCGAGAAGAACTCACGATCAGACCCGGAAAGATTTAATTTCTTTGGCATGCAAATGGTGTATATCAATATACAATAAATGTCTATAAGAATCTCGAGAAATATCAGATGGAGCCTGTTGGGTGTTTCCGAAAGGTTGGCATGCGGGATTTTAATCTGGGCGGAAGGAGGGATCAGACCGGAAGAGGGTATGGGCGCGCATTGTGAAATATTGTAAACCCAGCAACATTGTCATAGCTTTGTTCCGGTTTCGTGCATTGAAAGGTTCAAGGAGGATGAGGTATGCCCGTCGAAGACAAGGTTAAGCTTACTTGGGGCTTTGTATGGCTCAATGTCTCTCAGTTTCTGGGCGCCCTCAATGACAATATTTTCCGGTTTGTCGTTGTTTTCTTTCTCATTGATCTGAAGGGCGCTGAGCGTACCGACATGATCATGGTGCTGGTAAGCGTCGTATTCGTCTTGCCGTTCCTGTTTTTTACCGCGTTTGCAGGTGTATTGGCTGACAGGATAAGCAAGCGTCACATCATAATGGGCGCGAAATGCGTGGAGGGGTTGACCATGTTGGCGGCGGCCCTGGTCTTTACCCGTCAGAGCGAATGGATGGTATACGCGGTGTTGTTCAGCATGACCACCCAGAGCGCCTTTTTCGGTCCTTCAAAGTACGGGATCATTCCGGAGCTGGTTGGCAGGAACCGTCTGGTGAAGGCGAACAGTCTTATTGTTCTTTTCACGTATCTCGCGATAATTCTGGGTATGGGCATGGCTCCGGCCCTTTCGGAATTGACCGCCGGCAACTATGTACTGATAGCTCTGATCTGCTTCTGTATTTCGGCAGCGGGTTTGGTTGCGACTTTGTTGATGGATAGAACTCCGGCCGCTGGTTCCAAGCAGACTGCGTCTGTTCTTTTCGTGCGGGATATATGGAGGACGCTACATTCCATTAGAGGAGATGCTCATCTCTTCATGGCGGTTGTTGCATCCGCATTTTTTGTTCTTCTTGCGGCATTCATGCAGATGAATCTGATCCCCTATGGCATGGAGATGCTGGATCTTACAGAGCAGCGCAGTACGTATCTGTTCTTTCTTGCTGCATTGGGCATAGGGATGGGGGCAGTACTCGTACATCGGTTTTCGGGGCGGAACATCGAACTCGGACTTGTGCCGCTGGGTGCGTTGGGTGTTACGCTTATGATGTCGGCCCTGTATTTCTATCCTGTCGATGTATGGCTTGTCGGGGCGTTTGTGTTTGTCATGGGTGTCAGCGCGGGGCTTTATGTTGTTCCACTCGAGTCATTCATCCAGTATTACAGCCCCGATGATGAAAGGGGTAAGATTCTCGCGGCGGCCGGTTTTCTAGGCTGGGTCGGAGTTCTCCTGGCCTCCGGTGTGTTCATGCTGCTTGGCGTGATTCTTGATATGGCCCCGCCCGAGCGTTTTATGATCATGGCGTCCATTACTCTTGTTCTGACCATTGCCTCGTTTCGCTCACTACCGGATTTCCTGGTGCGTCTTGTGGTTCTGGTCATAACCAGATTTACGTACAGAATCCGCATTATTGGACGCGAACACGTTCCGTCAAATGGCCCGGCCCTGCTGGTCTCCAATCATGTTTCATGGAGAGAAGCACTGTTGCTGAATGCGACTCAGCAGAGGCGGGTCCGTTTCATGGCATCGCGCACAGTCTATGATAGATTTCTGCTGAACCCTTTCTTGAGAATGCTGGGAGTTATTCCCTTTGCGGAGGAAAGCGAGAATGGTTTTTCTAATGACACGTTCCAGGCCGTCAGTAAGGCTCTGGACAACGGGGAACTGGTGTGCCTGTTCGCTGAGGGAGCAGTTACGCGTAACGGGGTGCTGTGCGGGTTCAAAGGCATGCTGGACCGGATTGTGGATTGCCGGGATGCGCCCGTTGTTCCCGTCTACACGGGTGTACGGCGGGGGAATACTGCCGGGGGGCGTTTCTTCTGCAAACCTTTCAAATATCTGTTGTTTATGAGGAGGAGGATTCCGGCGACGGTGTTGTATGGCCGGGCGCTTTTGCAGGGCGCGCCGGCGAATGAAGTCCGTTCGGCAGTCGAGGAACTCTCCGTTGAATACTTCAACCGCCGGAAATCCACGCGTGCTCCGATCGGGGAGGAACTCGTGCGCTCCCTGCGCAGCCGTTGGAGGAGCATGGCGTTCAACGACACTACGGGCAAGGAGTTGTCAGCGGGAAAGGCGTTGATCGCTACTATCATTCTGGCCGAATTGATTGAAAAGGACGGGGAAGGACAGGATCGAATAGGCATCATGCTTCCGTCATCGGCAGGCGGGGTGCTGGCCAACCTGGCAGTGGCCCTGCTTCGCAAGACATCGGTCAATATCAATTACACGGCTTCGGAAGAGGCAAGGAAGGGGATGATAGAGCAGGGCAGCATTAAGACGGTGATTACCTCGAGGAAGTTCATAGAAAAAGTCGACTGGTTGTCGGCTCCGCCCGGGGCGGTGTATGTGGAGGATCTGCTTTCCAGGGTTGCCGCCGCGGCAAAGCTGCGAGCGCTGTTCAAGGCCATGTTCATGCCGGCCGGGATGCTTGCGAGGTCAAAGGGGTTCGATGCGGATGAAATCCTTACAATCATTTTCTCTTCCGGTTCAACCGCCAGGCCAAAGGGGGTGATGCTGAGTCATCACAATATACTCTCCAATGTTGAAGCGTTCCGCATGGTATACAGGCCGGCTCCGGATGAAAACATTTGCGCTGCTCTGCCTTTCTTCCATTCCTTCGGGTATACGGTGACCATCTGGTTTCCCCTTCTGGCAGGTTTCGTTGCCAGTTACCATACCAACCCGCTGGAGGGCGCCAGGATCGCCGAGCTTGTCAGAGACAGGCAGTGCACCCTGCTGTTCGCCACCCCTACATTCCTGCTTAATTACATCCGCAAGGCGGATAAAGAAGACTTCAGGAGTTTGAGAGTAGTTATTACCGGGGCGGAAAAATTAAAGAAGGGAATAGCCGACCTTTTTGAAGAGCGTTTCGAAATTCGCCCCCTGGAGGGGTATGGCGTTACGGAGCTTGCTCCGGTTGTGTCGGCAAACCTGCCCCCTATTTCAATCGATGGTTTGCGGCAGTCAACCATCAAGGATGGCAGTGTGGGCAGACCTGTTCCTGGTGTAGCCGTTAGAGTGGTTGACAGGGACTCGTTCCATTCATTGCCTTCGAACCAGTCCGGCATTCTTCTCGTAAAGGGGCCAAATGTGATGCATGGCTATCTCGGCATGCCAGAATTGACCGGGGAGGTGATACTTGACGGCTGGTATGTAACCGGAGATATAGCAATAGTTGATGATGAAGGCTTCATTACGATTACCGACCGGTTGTCGAGATTCAGCAAGATCGGAGGCGAAATGGTCCCTCACATAGCTGTTGAGGAGGCTTATCTCAAGGGTATCAGCGCGGTGGAGCCTGTTCTGACGGTTGCTTCGGTGCCGGATAAAAGGAAAGGGGAGCGGCTTGTGGTCCTGTATACCAGGGAGGCGGGTGATCCTGAAGATCTGCACGGGATTATCCTGCAAAGCGGCTTGCCCAAGTTGTGGATTCCAGACAGCAGGGATTACTATCTTATCGATGAAGTTCCAGTGCTGGGTAGCGGAAAGCTGGATGTGAAGTCCGTCCGGAAGAGTGCTGAAAAGCTGGCGGGGGGGGCTTCTGCCGAATAGCATGACCATTCATGATGCCCGGCATGAGGCAGAGAGACGCGGAGGGGTTTATAAGTGCAAGCGGTTAAATGTATTGAATATTTTCCCGGCAACCATATGCATAATTACTTTTCCCGGGACACGGATGTCTTTTCCTCCTAGGTTTCGTCTGGAAACGACGGTCGTCTGTCTTGTCACCTTCCCTTGAGAGGGATGTATCTGTTATAGATGTCCAATGATATCTCCTCGAACAAATGATTCCGGGTCTAGTTTTCCGTGTGGAATACGCGATGAAACCGATGATTTTTTCCGTCCTGCAGGGGCGTTGGAGAAGGCGTGTGTCAACGAGCCGTTTCCTTTCGAGCATCGCCCTCAACAGCGGCAGATGGCCGGCGCGATCGCGGATTCCATAGAGTTGAACCGTCATCTGGCCGTCGAGGCCGGCACGGGCGTAGGCAAGAGTTTCGCATATCTTGTCCCTCTTATTCTTACCGCCGTTGAACAGAATATCCAGGTGGTCGTATCCACATATACCATCAGCCTGCAGGAACAGCTGATGTACAAGGATATCCCTTTTCTCAAGGAACACATGGGAGTCGATTTCAAGGCCGCACTAGTGAAGGGCCGTAACAATTACCTGTGTCTGCGCAGGCTCGCTCGCGCCCGCCAGATGGAAGGGGACATGTTCAGGGCTGATAAGAGTGTTGAACTTGATGAGATCGAGTCTTGGTCTGAACGCACGACGGAAGGAAGTCTTCAGGATTTGAAGAAACAGCCGTCAGGCGACGTGTGGTCCGCAGTCTGCGCTGAGCATGGAAACTGCATGTGGCAGAAATGCCCGGAATACAACAAATGCTTTTTCATGAAGGCGCGTAATAATCTGCACAATGCGCACCTGCTTGTCGTGAATCATCACCTGTTGTTTTCAGAGCTTGCCCTGCGCCTTCAGGGCGCCGGGTTTCTCCCCTCATACCAGGTTCTGGTAATCGATGAAGCCCATCAAATGGAAGGTGTTGCATCCGAGCATCTGGGCATACGCCTTTCGCACTACGCATTCGAGCACTGGATGCGCCGGCTGTTTGTTCCGGACAGGAACAAAGGCCTGCTGGTGCATTTAAAAGACGGAAAGGCGGCGCATGAGGTTACCCTGCTATGGGAGGATGTAAACAACCTGTTCATCGAATTTAACAGGGTGGCGAAGTTCGAGGATTCGGTAAATCAGAAAGAGGTCAACCGGCCTTTGGATATCGATACCCCGGTTCCTAATCGCATAGGCCGCATATGCCGGCTGCTGACTGACAGGATGGATGAAATAAAGAGCGAAGACATGCAAATGGAGGTGCAGTCCATTCTCCGGCGCGGAAAGGACATACAGGAGGGACTTGAGGCGTTCCTGGACCAGTCACTCGACGATCAGGTGTATTGGATGGAGCGTGAAGGTGCCCGCCGTCAGGTTGTCCTCTATTCGGCTCCGATTGAGGTCGGCCCGGCATTGAAGACATCTTTATTCGATCAGATACCGAGTGTGATAATGACGAGCGCGACCCTTTCGGTTTCCGGGAATATGGAGTATTTCACCCGCCGTATCGGCGCACCCGAATGTGACACGCTGAGCGTAGGGTCGCCTTTCGATTATACCCGGCAGATGCGGCTGTACATAGAGGGCGGAATGCCGGACCCCAACGATTCGGACAGTTATGTTCCGGCCGCCGCCGAAGCCATTCTACGGCATGTGAAACAAAGCCGCGGCAGGGCGTTCGTTCTTTTTACAAGCGATCGTATGATGAGGCGCGTGGCGGATTTGCTGCGCGAAAATCTTGGAGATGCGGGCATGCGCCTGCTTGTCCAGGGACAGGGTATTTCCAGGCATGTTATGCTTGCGGAGTTTCAAGCCTCCGGCCGCAGTGTACTGTTCGGCCTGGACAGTTTCTGGATGGGTGTTGATGTCCGCGGCGATGCCCTCAGTAACGTAATCATAGTAAGACTGCCGTTTGCCGTTCCCGATCAGCCCTTGATAAAGGCACGCATGAACCGTATACGCGAGCAGGGAGGGGATCCCTTCCGGGATTATTCCCTGCCTGAAGCCATACTCAAGTTTCGGCAGGGCGTGGGCAGGCTTATTCGCACGGCAAGCGACGAGGGGTCGATAGTGGTGCTTGATCCCCGCATAATAACCAAGGGATACGGGCGAATGTTCCTGCAGTCCATTCCCGAATGTCCTGTTGAGGTGCGCGGCGAATAAATCCGTATCTCACGCGGATTCAATAAACAGCTTCCGGATATCGTTGTGCAGGGGGCCGTTTGTACACTGGTACTGCATCTCCCTGAGTTCCGAAAAGGGACACCCATTCAGTCGATCGGGCTTTTGCAGTCGCTAAAGCGATGACGGACAAGACAGCGTAAGTGGAGTCGGTTAAGTGTGTCCGTGTAAGGGTAGCCGAGTAAGAGTGTTCTTGACGGGTTACCGCCTTTGAAAGCGCCATAGCATTGCCGCTACGCGATTTTCGGAACATCAGGACCACTAGCTTCTCACGCCCGAAAAGTACCGTCATAACCCCCGCTCTTTACACTTAACCGGATACACTTAAACGGCTACCCTTACCCGACCCGATTCACCCGCCTTGATAGTGTCTTAAAAGTTCTGCAAAAACAGAAAGGTCATGGTATTTCCAGTTTAAAACAAAAAAAACCGGTCCGTTAGGACCAGAAAGGAAACACCATGACCAAGAAGAAGGATAGCATAACCCGAGCGGAATTAAAGCAGACATTGACGGAGGACGGCGATTTTCTCAAGCCATTGATTCAGTTGGTGGTGCAGGAGGTGCTGGAGGCGGAGATGGATGAGGCCGTTGGAGCTGGTAAAGGAGAGCGCACAGAGGTTCGGAAGGGCTATCGTAGCGGGTATTACCATCGGGGGTTGGTCACGCGGGTCGGGAAACTTGAACTGCGGGTTCCTCAAGATCGCCAGGGCCGTTTCAGCACGGAGATATTTGAGCGGTATCAACGTAGTGAGAAGGCCTTTGTGAATATACTGGCGGAAATGTACATCCAAGGGGTGTCTACGCGGAAGGTCAAAGCTGTGACCGAAGAACTCTGTGGGCATGCGTTCAGCGCTTCAACGGTCAGCTCTATCAATACCCGCCTGGATGAAGAACTGCGCAAGTTTGCGAGCCGTCGATTGGAGACAGAATACCCGTATCTGATTTTAGATGCGCGGTATGAGAAAGTTAGGATTGATGGAATAATCCGGTCTCAATCGGTTTTGGTGGCCATCGGGATCAACTGGGAAGGCCGTCGAGAGGTGCTGGCTATTGAGTTGGCAGGCCGGGAGAGCCAAAGCAGCTGGCGTGAGTTTCTTGAAGGTTTGCGCGCACGGGGGTTGCAGGGCGTGGAGTTGGTAATCACTGACAACCATCCCGGCCTGAAAAAGGCGGTGATGGAAGTGCTTCCGGAGGCGGCGTGGCAACGCTGTTACGTGCATTTTTTGCGCAATGCCTTGGACTATCTTCCGAGAAAGGCGGATGACGACTGCCTGAAAGAACTGCGCTGGTTATACGGTCGCCGGAATAAAGAAGAGGCACTCAATGATTTAAAGGCCTGGTTGTCAAAATGGCAGCAACGGTATCCGAAGCTGTGTAACTGGGTGGAGGAACATATCGAAGAGACGCTGACCTTCTATAGCTGGCCGTTTGCCCACCACAAGCACCTGAAGTCTACGAATATGCTCGAACGCATTAACCAGGAACTCAAGCGGCGTTCACATGTGATCCGGATCTTTCCGAATCCAAGCAGTTGCCTTCGATTAATGAGAGCTCTGGCTGTGGAGATTCATGAGGACTGGATCGAGCAACACCGATATTTGAATATGGAGCTATTGCGAGAACACAAGAAAATGAAGCTGGTTAATGCCGCTTGAAAAGCGGCCTGGCCCAGACTCAGCTCCGACGAGTTGGAAGGACCCATTCTCGCTGAGCTGCGGGCCACAGGCCGCCACATAAAACAAAGCAAAATGAGCAATCAAACGGAAATGCCAATAACCTTTTTGCAGAACTTGACATACACAACTCCCGCCTTCCGATATCCCCGCAGTCGAAACATCCGCTCATCCCTGTATACGAGCAGGCTCCAATTATATCCATAAGACACCCAATAACGCCATCGCTCCGTTGCGAATCAAAAAGTTATGACTCGATTTCGAGGGCATTCGGAACTCGGGCGCGGCGAATAAATCCGTATCTCACGCGGATTCAATAAACAGCTTCCGGATATCGTTGTGCAGGGGGCCGTTTGTACACAGGTACTGCATCTTGAATTCACCCAGTTCTTTCAGAACCTCGGTGCGCGCTCCCGCCTGCCTGGCGATAAACCCCGCCGCCGCCACGTCCCACAGGTATATTCCTGTTTCGACGTATGCGTCCGCGCGTCCGCTGGCTACATGGCATATGTCCACCGCGGCCGCGCCCATTATTCGAACCTTGCGCGCATGCAGAGACATGGATTCGAATACGTTGAACGCCGGCGAGTTGGCTTTCACGTTCTTGGTCAATCCGGTAAGTATCAGCGCCTCGTCCAGTGAGGCGGCGCCGGATGGTTGAATCCTGTGCCCGTTGCATTCCGAAGGTTGATCGAGTGAGGCCGTGTAACATTCATCCATTTCAGGCAGATATACGCATCCGGCCCTTACCTCCCCGTTTATCTCCACGGCTACGGAGGAGCACCATATCGGCATGCCGTGTGAGAAATTGACTGTTCCGTCTATCGGATCGACTATCCAGCATGGCCGTGATGTGTCCCGCCGCATATCGCCTTCCTCTCCCAGCACTGCATGACCGGGAAAGGCGTCATTTATGACCTTGAAAGCCTTTTCCTGTGATTCTATATCGAGTTTCAGCTTGATGTCGTGGGCAAAGACTTCTTCAGTTTCGCGTCGACGCATACGGTTTCGCATGGCGTGGTCTCCGGCTGCATGGGCGGAACTCACTGCCACTTCGAGCAGTTGGTCTGTATCAGGTTCTTTCATCTCGTTGACAACCAGTGTAAATTGAGTCAGTTTCAGTCCATATGAACAGCAATCCTCAAAGTATTACCACAAGGACGGGTGACCAAGGCAAGACCAGGCTTTTTTCCGGTGAGGAAGTTTCCAAGAAATCCCCGCGCACGGACGCCTATGGCGATCTTGACGAGCTTGTAAGTATTCTCGGGGTGGCGAGGAGCCTGTCCGAAAATGATGAGGTAAGTTCTGCCGTCCTGGTGCTTCAACGGCAATTGTTCCTGGCGGGCGCTGAAATGGCTACATCAGGGAAAAGCACAGGCTTGTTGAAGGGCCGCATTGGACAGGGCCATATTGAAGATATCGACAAGCGGCTGGAATCTCTCGAATCTCGTATTCGGATGCCTGGAGGGTTCATTATACCCGGAGGAACTCCCTCTGCAGCCAACCTGGATCTGTCCCGATCGGTTGTCAGGCGAGTTGAACGGCGCGCTGTTGGGCTGAAAGAAGACGGCAAACTGGATAACGATGCCCTGTTGATATGGCTGAACCGCCTGTCCGACTATTTATGGTTATTGGCTCGCCTTGAAGAAGGCGGTCGCACCATTTGCAAAGACGCAGAATAGTGAAGACTGTCAATGCATACGATTCCGGACTGCATATCCGTTATGGAGCAGCGCTTGACGAATACACCACGTTTCAGCTCGGTGGCGCGTGCCGGCTCATGATTTCATGCAGGACCCCCGAAGAGCTTGAACGTGCCGTAAGATATGCGTCAGCGCTTGGAATGCACTATGTTCTGATCGGAGGAGGCTCGAATGTGCTGGTGTCTGACAAAGGGGTGGATGCTGCGGTAATTCGATACTTTTCCGACGAGCCTTTGATTCATAGGAAAAAAAATATGGTTGAAGTCGCCGGCAGCGCTGTGCTTGATCATCTGGTCGGCTATGCCGCGGATACTGGCCTGGGAGGTATTAACTATTGTTCCGGTATCCCCGGAACCGTGGGAGGAGCTGTTCTGGGCAATGCCGGCGCATTCGGCAGGCAGATAGGGGATGCCGTTGAATCGGTGACTCTAATGAACGAACGCGGTGAGACTTGGAATGAGCCCGGAGATGCGCTTGATTTTTCCTACCGAAGATCCCGCCTCCAGCGGACGGGCGAGATTGTGGTGTCATGCCGCCTTGAACTCGAGAATGCCGACCGGAATCAACTCTCGGAGGAGCGCCGCAATATCTTGAAGATGAGATCCGAAAAGCATCCTGACTGGCGGGTCGAGCCGTGTATTGGAAGCATTTTCCGCAATATTGAGCCCACCTCGTCCGCAGGCCGCCGCAAGGCCGCCGGCTGGTTTCTGGAACAGGCCGGCGCAAAGGATTTCAAGGTTGGCGGTGCAGTGGTTTTTGACAGGCACGCCAATATTATTGTCAAGAGGCCCGGCGGAACTGCGCAGGATGTATTTGATTTAGCGGCACGAATGGAGGAATCTGTTTTTGAAGAATTCGGGATGCGGCTTGTTAGAGAGGTGCGTTATCTGGGGTTGTTTAAAGGGGATGACCCACAAATTGCTGCCGAATTTCATTAAGGAATGCGGAAACAGCTGTTTTTACAATCAACCCTTAAGGGTTTTTTAAAGAAAACGGTTGACTTTTAGAGGGCATATTCATAGCATTGATATTTCTTAAATATAACAGTTTTGTACGTATATAATGAGCTGAAATGAAAAAATCAGATCTGCCGTACCCATACTATCTGTCAGTGCCCGAAGCCGCCAAATTATGCGGTGTGTCCCGCAATACCCTTTATACATGGGTCCGCAAAGGGAAAGTGCCGGCATATCAGACTCCCGGCAGGACGAACCTTATCCGTCCATCCGATATGGTGTATTTCATGGAAAACAGCGGTTTATTTGTCCCGTCCGCATTGAGGGAATTGGCGCAACGTGACGAGATGAGCGGCAAGCTTGCCGAAACGGGCGAGCCAGGGAAGGAATCAATCTCTGTGCTTGTGGTTGACGATGACGATCAATCACGGGCATTTCTCGCCAGGATATTGAATGAATCATATCGCATATTCCAGGCTAGGACAGGATACGAGGCACTGCATATGCTTACGATTCACGAAGACATAAGGCTGGTGCTGCTTGATCTCCGGATGCCGGGGCAACACGGCCTGGAAACCTTGAAGGAAATTGAAAATATCCGCCCTTCCGTATTGGTGGTTATTATTACAGGCTTTGCCGGTGAAATTCCCGTTGATGAAAACGCACATCCACAGGTGGCCAGAGTGCTTATCAAGCCTGTCAGGATAGAAACCCTAAAGCAGGTCATGAGCGAGGTTGAATCTCTTCTGTCCGGCAGAGGCAATGACCAGCCTGCCACAGGTTGATTCTTGCAGGCGTGACCTGTAATGAGCTGATCCCTCGTCTTTCCCCCATATTCTGCTTGTATGGAATGCTGAATCCGATAAAGTACACGCTCAATATATGGTCGGATACATAATGAAAGCTTCGGTAAGTATTACTTTGATGATTCGCACATTCGTCCCATAGAGGGGCCGGAGAATCGCAGTGTCTCACGCCCCGCCCATGCGGGGCTTTTTTTCTACCAGTAAACAGTTGAGGGTGATCTATGAAAGAAATTGGCATAGGGATATTGGGGTTCGGCACGGTGGGCGCGGGTGTCGTCGAATGCCTTCAGCAAAACGGACAGCTTCTGGAAAGCCGTTCCGGCCTGCGTATTGTCTTGAGGAAGATCGCGGATCTGGACCTTGATCGCGACCGCGGAGTGGCCGTGGACCGTTCTGTTCTGACGGACGATGCCCTGTCCGTTATTGAAGATCCGTCGGTTGATATTGTCGTTGAATTGATTGGCGGAGTTACCGCGGCCAGGGAATTAATTTTGAGGGCCATGGAACTCGGGAAGCCGGTGGTTACGGCAAACAAGGCTCTGCTTGCGGAGCACGGCGAGGAAATATTCCGGGCTGCCTCGGAAACCGGCGCGGATCTGTATTTCGAGGCAAGCGTGGGCGGCGGAATTCCAATTATCCGGTCAGTGCGGGAAGGTCTTATAGGAAACCGAATAAACACCATCTACGGTATACTTAACGGTACCTGTAATTATATTCTGACCCGGATGGAGCAGGAATCTTTGCCGTTCGAAAGCGTGCTCAAAGAGGCGCAGGAAGCAGGCTATGCCGAAGCTGAACCGAGCCTGGATATAGACGGGCTTGATACGGCTCATAAAGCCGTGATACTCGCTGCACTGGCATACGGGCAGTCTGTGAAGATGGGGGATATACTTGTAGAGGGCATAAGAGGAATTGAGCCCATAGATATCAGATTTGCAGGAGAATTGGGGTACCGTATCAAGCTTCTTGCTATCCTTAAGGA